>CADBNF010000016.1 GCA_902796005.1 uncultured Lachnospiraceae bacterium
CACGCCCATGGTATTGATGGGGGAACCCATCTCCACGGGAACAAGGCTGTCGTCCGCCACGTTCACGGCCATGGCTTCGGCGATCTCTTCGTCGGTGAACTCATCGCCGCCGAAATATCTGTCCATGAACTCTTCGCTGGACTCGGCAACGTTTTCCATCAGGGCATCCCTGTACTCTTCCAGGTGATCGGCTGCATCCGCGGGAACGTCCATCTCGGTCTCCGCATCCTTTGCGCCGAATTTGAAAGCCTTCTGGGAAACAACGCTTACACGGCCCACAAGCTTGCCGCCTTCCTTCACGGGGAAGTTCACGGGCGCAATCTTGGTGCCGTACAGGCTCTTCAGTTCCTCTACGATGGCGTAATAATCCGCATCCTCAATATCCATATCGGTGATATAGAACATACGGGGAAGCTTGAAGCGTTCGCACAGATCCCAGGCTTTCTGGGCGCCGACCTGTACGCCGGCCTTGCCGGAAATCACGATAACGGCAGCGTCCGCAGCGGAAGCCGCTTCTTCGGTTTCACCGACAAAATCGAAAAATCCGGGGGCATCCAGAATATTTATCTTAACCTTGTTCCATTCGATGGGAACCAGTGAGGTGGAAATTGAAAACTTACGTTTGATCTCTTCCTTATCAAAGTCGCTGACGGTGTTGCCGTCGGTTACCTTGCCCATTCGTGTCACAATGCCGGAGAGAAATGCCATGGCCTCTGTCAGAGAGGTTTTTCCGCAAGAGCCATGTCCTAAAAGGACTACATTTCTGATTCCGCTGGTTTTGTAAACCTCCATATGATTATACCTCCAAAAAGAATTTCAACACTCCATCTATAATACAGGAAAACGCCATGTTGTTCAAGTTATTTTTCTGCTTATACCGGGGATTTCCCCGGGTTAACTCAGTTCGCTTTCCGCTGGTTTTCGTACAGTACTTCGCTTATCCGGGCTTTGGCCGTCTCCACCGTACTCATGTCGGGTACCATGACGTCATTGGCGGAGCCTAAGGAGTAGCAGAACTGCCAGTCACCGGCGCCGTCCACCTGGATGGCCTCCACCTCCCAGACCGCCATATCGGACAGCTGCATCTTCACCAGGGCATTGATGGTGTCCATGGGGATGTTGGTCCGGGTGTTGGCGGTGATGGCGTCCAGCACCTCATTGAACCGGCGGACGATGACCGGGGAGGTGATCTTGTCCACGATGCCCCGGATGACCTTCTGCTGGTTCATGCCCCTGGTGCGGTCGCCGCCGGAAATGGTCTTCCTTACCCGGGCGAACTGCAGGGCCTGGTAGCCGTTCAGGTAATTCTCACCCTCGTGGAAGGAGCAGTCCGCGATGCCGAAATCCATATCGGAATAGACGGTGATGCCGCCCAGGGCATCCACGATATTGATTACCGAGCTGAAGCACACCTTCACGTAATAATGGGTATCGATGCCGAAAATGGCGTTCAGGGTCGCCATGCCGCAGTCCGGCCCGTAGTAGCCCGAATGGGTGAGCTTGTCGGGATACTGCTCGTCTCCCCACAGATAGTAATAATAATCCCTGGGGATGTTCACCAGCAGAATCCGCTTGGTCTGGGGATTGACCGCCACAATCATGTTCACGTCGGAGTTGCCCACGTCCGGCACGGAGGTCACGCCCCGGGTATCCAGGCCGCTTAAGTAGATGAGGAAGGGCCGGATTTCCGGAATCTCCTCCTCCGTCTGTTCGTGGGTTACCGTCAGCTTCGCCATATAGTCCGGCGCCATCTTGGTGATGGTTCTGCGGGTCACGTCCAGGGTCTGGGTTGTCTCCGCCCAGAACTCAAAGCCGAAGAGGTTTTCCGCCACCACGTCGTGGAGGCCTGCGTTCAGCAGGATGGCGTCCGTCTCCCCGTCCGAAAGCAGGCGGGCCAGGGTGAGGATGCCGCCTACCGCCTTCGTCTGCGGCACCTCTCCGGTGAGGTTTCCGATGCGTTCCAGGGCAATCTCCGTATTCTTCTTGTCCAGGAGCTCCAGGACGCCTAAGGTCTTTCCCTTCAAATCCTCCAGGTTTTCGATTTCATCTTCCTTGCGGGTATAGATATTTACCTCGCTGGTCATGGTCAGCTGGCCTTCGTTCAGCATCCTGGCCAGGCTGTCGTAGGTCCTTTTCAGGAAGCCGAAGGCAAAAATACACAGGAAGGCAAAGAAGGCCGAGAGCACGATGCCCGCAATGGCCGGCGCCTTCTTCCGGTTCTTGTTCAGCAGCAGAAGCAGGAGGCTTCCCGCTGCCGCCGCGGCCAGAATGATGCCCGCCGCCAGCAGGTATTTGCCGGGCAGCACACCCTTGCTGCCCACGTAGGCCAGCAGCAGGCAGGCGGAGGCCGCCTGGATGATAAGCAGCACCACCTCCGTTATCCAGAGTTTACCCTTTTTCGGCTTCTCAGCCGCCGGGATCTCCGCTTCAGCTGCCGGTTTCGCTGCCGGGGTTTCTGCTTCAGCCGCCGGTTTCGCTGCCGGGGTTTCTGCTTCAGCTGCCGGTTCTGCCGCTTCAGGAACCTGTTCTCCCGCCGGGGTTTCCTCCGTCTTCCGGACTTCTTCCGCTGTCTCTTCTGTTCTGATGTCGTCCTGTGTCATGTATCGCTCCTTTAACCGGAAAAGCAGCCGCCGGATTGTCCGTTTCGTTATCCGGCAGCTGCTTCCTTTTCCGGGTTACGTTTCTTCGGGGTCTGCGTACCGTTCGTCCACGTAGTTGCCGAAGGCGCCCCAGTCATTGCATTCAAATAGATTCATGGACATCTTGTGGAAGGGGATGTCCAGGGTTTTGTTCAGGGCCGCGAACACGGCCTTGGTGAAGTTCTTACGGATATGGTATTCGAAATTGCTGTAATACCTGGCGTCGATAAGGGCGAACTGCTCCTGGCGTACACCGCCCATGTAGATAAGCTTGCCGTCCTCCAGGTCCAGCATGAGCATGGTCCTTTCCTTGCCCGGCACCTGCTCCAGGGCAATGCCCAGCTCCTTCGCCACCTCATCCCGCTGCTCTTCCGTCAGCTTCTGTGCCAGGGACACTTTCATGTAAGGCATGGCTGTACCTCCTTTGGCGCTTCATGCCGGATAAGGCCTTATTCCCTCTCCCACTTCTCGTAGAGGCATTTGCCGCAGGAATCACACTTCTTGGCGGCATTGTATTTGCACTGCATCGGGCCGTTGTAATACATTTCCTGGGTGGTGCCGTCGGGCATGTCATAGATACCGCCGAACATGGGCATCATGGCTGCAGCCAGGAACAGTACCGGCTTGTTGACCTCTTTGAAATTCAGGGGGCAGTGATAAACGCCGGCGGGCACACGGATAACCGTGGGCTTGTCGATAATGTAGGTTTCGGACTCCTCTGCCTTGCCGATGGTGAATTCGATCTTCGCATCGAAATCAAATACGTTCGGGAAGGAGGCGCCCAGGAAAATCAGGTACTCATCCTTGGGATGCCTGTGCTGGACCTTGTCCAGGAAGAAGGGCTTCACGAAAATCTGGAAGCTGGAATTGAATTCCGCGCCGGGGATCTGGGAAGCGCCGCGGAAGTAAGCCTGGGGAGAGACCACGTAATCTATGGGGTCACCCTCGGCTACGATTTCGTTGTATTCCTGGGGCAGCTCAAACACCAGCTTGCCGTATTTTGCGGTTCCTTTTCCCTCCTGGGAGATGTAATGCTTCTCAAAGTCTGCTTCTACGAGTTTCCTCATGTCATATTTGGGTTCTTCGCTCATCTTACGTTTCCTTTCCTTTTGTCCTTTTTATTGCTCTGCCTCGCCGGAAAATCCGGCCGATATAATTATATTATATAAATAACCGGAAATAGTAAAGGCTTTTTTCGTACAGAATAACCGGAAATGCGGCCGGGTCTCTTCTCAAAAGCCGGCTTTTGTGGTATCCTTCCCGATAGAAAAAGACAGGAGTGAACGGACAATGGAAATCGGCGGATATCTGCAGCTGGACAATCTTAAAGGAGAGGAATACTACCCGGATCTGGTGAAGGTGAACCTGGCCCGGACCGGCCTTCTGTGGCTTCTGGAATCCCGCGGCGCGAAGAAGGTACTGCTTCCCGCCTACCTCTGTGATTCCCTGTACCTGGCCTGCGAACGGGCCGGGATCCCCTACGACCTCTATTCCCTGGATGAAGACCTGAACCCCGTTACCGGACGGGAGGAGGGCCTGGCCGAGGGGGAATGGATGCTGATCGTCAATTACTACGGACAGCTGACGGACGAACGGGTACGGGCCCTCAAAGAAAAATATGACCGGGTCATCCTGGATTATACCCAGTGCTTCTTCCAGAGGCCCCTGGCCGGGATAGACACCCTCTACTCCTGCCGGAAATTCCTCGGGCTTTCCGACGGCGGGTATATTTCCACGGACTGCACCCTGACTGCCGGCAAGCAGGCCGATGTGTCCATCGGCCGGATGGACCACGTCCTGGGAAGATACGAGGCCCCCGCGGGGGAATTCTACCAGAAAATGCTTTCCGTGGCGGACAGCTTCCACGATGCGGACATCCGCACCATGTCCGCCCTGACGGCCAATCTGTTAAAGGCCATAGACTATGACGAAATCATCCGGAAAAGGCATGAAAACTACCTGGTGTTAAAGGAACTCCTGCCCTCGGACAATCCCTTTACCCGGATTACCCCGGAGGCGCCCTTTGCCTATCCCTGGCACTGCCCCGACGGCGTCGCATTAAGGAAAAAGCTGGCAGCGCGGAAGATTTTCGTTCCCACCAACTGGTCCTACCTGCTTACGGCCTTCCCGGAAGGCACCCACGAGCACGACTGGTCGGCGGATATCCTGCCGCTGCCGGTGGACCAGCGCTACGGCCCGGAGGAGATGCGGTACATGGCGCAGGTTATCCGGGAGGAGGCCGGCTGTTAAGCCCGTCCTTCCCCTTCCGACATAGAGAAATACGCCCCGGCGTTTGCTCCGGGGCGTATTTCTTTTGCGTTTTTATTTTCTCTTGCTGGTGAAAATCATGTAAATCCAGATGGCCGTGGGCACACCGATGGTAATCACGGCATACCAGGGACCGATACGTCTTCCGCCGTTTCCGCTGGCATATACGTTATTTGCTGCAAGCGTCAGAATCGCTGTTAACGAAATAAGTCTGGGCATTAGTTTCTTTAACATAAAATCTCCTTTTCCTGCAGCATCTCCTGCTGCGTGTAGCTCATTTATTTTGTCCGGCCGCCGGTTTTTCTTTTTTTCGAAGTGGGCCTGCTGCCGTTTCTTTTCTGGTTTCCCGCGGCCTCTTCCGCCGCGCGTCTTGCCGCTTCCCGTCTCCTTCTCCGTCTCTCCCTGCGTTTCCGCTCCCGGGCGGCGGAGACGGCGCCGGCCGTTATCAGAAGGACGATGATTATCACCAGGATAATGATGACCGCCAGGAAGGCTTTCCTGCGGGATCCGGAGGGCCTTGCGGGCTCTTCCGGCGTATTTTCCGAGGTCTCCGTGCTTCCCGCGACTGCTTCCGCCGAAGAGGATACCGCTGTCTCGGAAACAGGCTCCGAAGAAGTTTCGGTCTGCCCGGAGGAAACGGAGGTGGCTGCCGCCGCCTCTTCCGGCGCTTCCGTCGGGGCCGGCGTGGTTTCCGGCGCGGGTGCCGGGAAGGTATTGCCGAAGCCGTAATCCAGGATGGCGTGCATGTCGAAGATGATGCCTTCGCCGCTGCCGTGGCCCATGATTACGCCGATAAGCGTTCTGCCGTTTCTTGTGGCCGCCATGACCAGGGTGGACATGGCCTCATCCGTGTTGCCGGTCTTGCCGCCGATGGTGCCTTCATAGTAGAAGCGGCCTTCCTTGAGCATCTCCAGATGGGTATCGTAATACCTGGCCCCGGAGAAGTTGGTCTCCGGAATCACTACCTGCTGCTGGGAAACAATCTCCCGGAATTTCTGGTATTTCAGCGCCTCCTGCATGATGAGGGCCATATCGTGGGCCGACGTATAATGGTCGGGATTGTGCAGGCCGCTGGCATTGGCGAAATGGGTATGGGTGCAGCCCAGGGCCGCTGCCCGGGCATTCATCATGTCCGCAAAGGCCTCCACCGACCCGGCCACAAAGGCCGCCATCTGGGTGGAAACGTCATTGGCGGATTTCACCAGGATCATCTTCAGACATTCCTCCACGGTGAAAATCTCGCCGTGGGTGGGGGTAATGTTGGAGCTGCCCGCATAGGCATCCGCCATGCCCACCTCGTTCATGGTCACCAGGGACGACATGTCGCAGTTGTCCATGATGAGGATGGCCGTCATTATCTTGGTAATGCTGGCAGGATACCGTTCCGCATCCATGCCCTTTGCATACAGGATCTGTCCGGTGTCCGCATCCATGACACAGCCTGTGTAGGCCGCTATATCCGGTCCTTCCGGCCAGCCCTCCCAGGTATTGGATTCCACCGGGAAATAGGTCTGGCTCTCATCCACTGCGGCCGACGCGGACAGGGGCAGAAGGAGCACCGCCGCAAGCATCAGACACAACAGCCTGAGTTTGTGTTTTCTCATAAGCCTCTAAACCTCGCTGTCTTTCACTGTATCACAGATTCATCGGGTTTTCATCAATAAAAATGCATTTTCCGATTTTTTTAAGCAAATCAGCGGCAAAGGCTCCGTCATCCGAGGGCAGAATCACCTGTCCGATGCGGTCCGTGCCGTTTTTCGGAAAAAAAACTTCCTCCCCTTCTTCGTAATCCAGGGAAATCTCCACGCCGTCCCTGTTCAACAGGGCAAGGCCCTCCCGGTCAATGCGGGTAAGCCTCCCGGTCCGGTCGGCGAAAAGCAGCCGGCTCATACAGGGCCTGTCCGCGGTCACCACGGGCTTTTCCGCAGTGCCCAGGGCGGTCTCGATAATCAGCCGGTAATAATCCACGCCGGTGTGGCAGGTGATAAGCTCCGGAATGCCGGTGGCGCCGCAGCGGCCGCCCATTTCCAGCATCCAGGCCTTTCCGTCCACTATCATGATATCCGCGTTGACGGCGCAGTTGTCCGCGCCGCTCATGTTCACTGCCCTTTCAAGCTGCAGCCGCAGGTCGGACAACAGTTCTTCGCTTTCCCGGTAGGGGAAGCTGTGGCCTGCGGGCATACCCGCCCGGCTGGTTTTGTACACCTGCTTGTAATGGGGAAGGAAAAGGACGATCTCCCCGTCAAGCACAAAGGCATCCAGGCCGATCTCCGTGCCGCCCACCAGGGCCTTTTCCACCACCGCCCGGCCGCTCCGGGATACCCGCATGGCTTCTGCAAAGGCCTCAGGCAGGTCTTCTGCCCGCTCCGTCAGGGTGATGCCCCGGCTTCCGGAGCTGTCCGGCGCCTTGACCATAACGGGCCAGCCGATGGCTTCGGCGGCTTTAAGGGCCTCCTCTTCCGTATGCACGATGCGGAAATCCGCCGTCCGGACGCCGCCGGCTTTGAACATTTCCTTCATCGCGCATTTGTCCGAAAGCACGGAAGCGGCGGCGGGGGAAATGCCGGGAAGACCCAGCAGGCTGCAGGCTGCCGCAAGGGAGGGCATGCACACATCCGTCCCGGAGGTACAGATGCCGTCCACGCCCTCTTCCTTTGCCGCGGCGCAGACCGCCTCCACGTCCGTGGTATTGACATAAAGGCATTTATCCGCGCAGGCAAGGCCCGGGTAATGCCCGGGGATGCTGACCGCTATGGTATAAAGGCCCATTTCCTTCGCTTTTTTTATTAAGGGGAGCTGGTAGATGCCCGCCCCCAGAATCATCAGTTTCTTTCCGGCAGGGGAAGTCATTTCTTTTCTCTCTTTTCGGCTACATTTACCGTATCACGGATAATAAACTGGGGCGTATTGCTTAAGGACATCACGGCCTTGCCCACATATTCGCCGATGATGCCGATGACCAGAAGCACCAGGCCGAAGAAAAAGACCATGGCGCTCATCAGGGAAGCCCAGCCCATTAGGATCTCCGGGTGAACGAGCTTGCGGATAACCACGATGATGGCCAGGATAATACCGGCCGCCGAGGCAAAGCCTCCCAGCACCGTCGCGATCCGTAAGGGTATCACGGAATAATTCAGGTAGGCCATCCACAGCTTCAGCAGCTTCTTAAGGGTATAGTTGGAGGAGCCGAACTCCCTCTTGTGATGCTCGATCTCCACATTTCCGATCCGGTCGGTGATCCGGTAGAAAATCCCGTCCACGTAGGGGTTGAAGCCGGTGTATTTCACCGCCTCGTCCCGCACCGCCCGGGTAATAATCCAGAAATTGCTGGAAGCAATGTTCTTCGGCCTGCCCAGAAGGATCCGGGAGCTGACCTTGTTCAGCCAGCTGCTGAAATTCTTGAGGGCGCCGTTTTTATGGGTTTTGTAAATGCCGTAGGCCAGGTCGTAGCCCTCCTCCAGCTTGGCGATGATCTTCGGAATCTGGGAGGGGTGGGTCTGCATGTCGTCGTCCATCCCCATGATATAGTCTCCGGTGGTATAATTCAGGCCGCACATGATGGCGTTGTGCTGCCCGAAATTGCGCATCAGGCAGATGCCCTTTACATTGCTGTATTTTTCCGCCAGTTTTCTGATCTGCCCGTAGGTATCGTCATGAGAGTTGTCGTTGACCAGGACAAATTCACAGGTATAGCCCTCCATCCGGTCAAACTGCTCCATGGTCATTTCCACAACCCTGGCAATGGATTTTTCACTGTTGTAACAGGGTATCACAATCGAAACCAGCATATTTTTCTCTCTCCGCTGTATGTAATCCTTCATTTCCTCGAAGGTTTTGCCGGGTAAACCGGCATATTCAAATTATTATACAACAGGCTTTTCCTTTTGTACAGTTGGCAAAGGGCAAAATCAGTCCGTCCATTTTGTATGGAAGAATTCCCCCTCCGGCCTGTCCGTCCGCTCGTAGGTGTGGGCGCCGAAGAAATCCCTCTGGGCCTGCAGCAGATTCGCAGGCAGCTGTCCGCAGGTGCGTCCGTCGAACCAGGAAAGGGCTGCGGAAAGGGCCGGCGCCGGAATACCGGAAAGCACGGCCAGGGAGACCGCACGGCGAAAATCAGGCAGGCATCTGCGGATCTCTCCTGCAAACCAGGCATCCTCCGTCAGGTCACAAAGGCCCGGATGCGCAGCATAGGCCTGGCGGATGTTTTCCAGAAAGACGCTGCGGATAATGCAGCCGCCGCGCCAGCACCCGGCAATGGCGCTGTAATCCAGGTTCCAGCCGTACCGGTCCGAAGCCGTCTTAAGGAGGGCAAAGCCCTGGGCGTAGGAAAGGATTTTCGCCGCATAAAGGGCATTCTGCAGCAGCGCCTCCAGCTCTGAGGCCGTCCCGGCAAAGGCCGGCGCCGGCTTCGGGAAACGCGCTGCCGCCGCCCGTCTTCCGGCAGGATCGCCGGAAAGGAAGCGGGCAAACACCGCCTCCGCAATCAAGGTCAGGGGCACGCCCTCCTCAAGGGCGGCTGCGGCCGTCCATTTGCCGGTGCCCTTCTGCCCGGCCCGGTCCAGGATGTGGTCCAGGGTAAAGGAGCCGTCCGCTTCCCGGTGTTTAAGTATCCGGCTTGTGATGTCGATGAGATAGCTTTCCAGCCCGGTTTTCTGCCATCTGCCAAAGACATTTCCCGCCTCCTCATGGGAGAGACCGCCTGAGGCCTCCAGCAGCTGCCAGACCTCGCAGATAAGCTGCATGTCCCCATATTCGATGCCGTTGTGGACCATTTTGACAAAATGGCCCGCGCCGCCTTCTCCGATCCAGCTGCAGCAGGGCTCTCCGCTCTCCGTCCGGGCACAGACAGCCTGCAGGATCGGTTCCACAAGGGGCCTGGCCTGTGCGTTTCCCCCGGGCATCAGGCAGGGGCCGTGCAAAGCTCCCTCCTCGCCGCCGGAGACACCGCAGCCCACGTAATAAAGACCGGCCTTTGCCGCCTCGGCGCAGCGCCTTTCCGTATCCTTATAATGGCTGTTTCCGCCGTCGATAAAGATATCCCCGGGTTCCAGCACAGGCACCAGGGAGGAAAACAGGTCCTCCACCGGCTTTCCCGCAGGCACCAGGGCAAAGATGATCCGGGGCTTTTCAAGGCTGTCCGCCAGCTCCTTAGGGCTTCTGCAGCCGGTAAAGCCCTCCGCCTCCAGCGCCTGTATTTTCTCCTCCTCCAGGTCATAGACCGCCACGGAAAAGCCTTTGTTTTTCATGTTCCGGGCAAGATTTGCCCCCATAACCCCAAGCCCTGCCAGGGCGATATCCGCTTTTTTCTCCTTCACCGTTTCAAATCCCCGCTTTCGCCGTAGATTTCCGCAAGCTGCGCCGCATCCGCAGGGCAGGCATAATCCGTAAGGCTGCTGCAGGCCAGGGCGCCGCAGGCCCAGGCAAAGGGCAGCCATTTCTCCTTATCCATGCCGGTGAGAATACCGTACAGCAGTCCGCCGGTCATGGCGTCTCCCGTGCCGATGCAGTCCAGCACCGGGATGGTGCGCAGGGGCTCCTCATACCAGTCACCCTCTGCCCAGAGACAATCCCCCAGCCGGTGCATTCCGGCATGGATGATTTCCCGGAAGGGCAGGGCCAGGACCTTTGCAGAGGGACAGACGTCCCGCACCTTTTCCAGAAGCCCTTCATACCGCGCGAACCGCTCCTTTTCGCTTTCCCCGGCTTTTTCCATGTATGCCTCGGAAAGGCCGAGGCCCAGGCAGTAATCCTCATCCGTGCCCTCCAGGATATCGGAAAGGGCGGCAATTTTCCGGAAAACGGGCAGAAGCTCTTCTCTTCGTCCCTCCCACAGGGAGGCGCGGTAATTCAGGTCAAAGGAGACCAGGGTGCCGGCCCTTCGCGCCGCCTCGGCAGCGGCGATGCAGCAGTCTGCCGCCGAAGGACTCACCGCGGCAATCAGGCCGGACAGATGCAGAATCTGCACCCCCTGTCTTTCAAAAATCTCTTCAAAATCAAAATCCCCGGGAGAAAGCAGCTGTCCCGCCTCCCCGGTCCGGTCGTTCCAGACCCGGGGCAGACGCATGCCCTCCCCGCTGTCGGCGATATTGAACTGGTGCCGGAAGCCCCAGGGGCCTTCCTGGGCGATTTCAGGCCCGGTATAGTCAATATTTCGGAAACGAAGCTGCCTGCGGATGAATTCCGCCACGGGGCTTTTTTCCACAAAATTCGTCATCGCCAGGGTCTTTAACCCGAGGGCGGCGGAAATATTCAGGGCATTGGTTTCCGCGCTGCAGGCCTGCAGGACGAACCGGCTGCTGTCGGGCACCGCCTGCCGGTTTTCCGGCGTCAGCCGCACCCCCATGCTGGTCACACAGGCCAGCGCATATTGACATCCGCTTCTCAGCTTCATCGTTTTTCCCCTTTGCGTACCTTTTTTATTTGCCGGAAAGGCTGCCATATTATACAACGGCCGGAAAGGATTATACAAGCCGTTTTGCGGGAAACGGTTTTGCTTTTCGCCCTGGTTCATGGTAAAATAACCGGGTAAAACCCACAAGCACAAGGAGGAGGTATACCATGAAGGTACTGATTATCAACGGCAGTCCCCATGCCGCAGGCAACACATACATCGCACTCCACGAAATGGAGAAGGTCTTCGAAGCGGAGGGCGTGGAATACGAAACCGTCCAGGTGGGCCAGCTGCAGCTCCACGGCTGCGTCGGCTGCCACGGCTGCATGAAGCTGGGTAAATGCGTCTTCGACGACATCGTCAACGAGCTGGCGCCGAAATTCGAGGAATGCGACGGTCTCGTGGTAGGCGCCCCGGTGCATTTTGCTTCGGCAAACGGCGCCGTCGTCTCAGTTCTGGACCGCCTGTTTTTCTCCACGCATTTCAGCAAGGCCATGAAGGTCGGCGCTGCGGTCTGCGCGGCCAGGCGCGGCGGCCTTACCGCCACCTTTGACGAGCTGAACAAATATTTCACCATCTCCGGCATGCCGGTGGCCTCCGGCCAGTACTGGAACGGCATCCACGGCAGCATGCCCGGCGAGGCCGAGCAGGACGGCGAGGGCCTGCAGATGATGCGCACCCTGGCGAAAAACATGGTCTTCCTGATGAAGAGCATTGCCCTTGGCAAGGAGAAATACGGCCTGCCCGAACCGGAAAAGGAACGGATTTCCACCAATTTCATCCGCTGAAAAACGACATAAAGGACAGGCATACAGAAGCTTTCAATGAAGGAAAATCTTTACGAATGCCACGGCCATCTGCTGATGGATGGCAGCGATTACGCAAAAGCGAAAAATAGACATGAAAACGGCCCGGATGAGACAATCATCCGGGCAGAGCTTGCCGCGCTTGAAAAGGCCGGCGTTACCTATTTCCGGGACGGGGGCGACGCCTGCGGCGTCTGTCTGGCTGCCAAAGAGCTGTCAGGGGAATACGGCATCGACTACGTCACCCCGGGCTTTGCCCTGCACAAAACCGGCCGCTACGGGGATATCGTAGGCAGAGGCTTTGCGGATTACGCGGAGTTTAAAACCCGGCTTTCGGAGGTGAAGGCCTGCGGGGGTGATTTCGTAAAAATCATGCTCTCCGGCATCATTACCTTCAAAACCTACGGCGGGCTTTCCTGCGAAAGCCTTTCACCGGAGGAAATCAAAGAGCTGGCCAACATCGCCCACGGCGAGGGCTTTGCGGTAATGGTGCATGTGAACGGAAAGGAGGCCGTCAAAGCCGCGGCTTCCTGTATGGACAGCATCGAGCATGGGTATTTCGGCGATGAGGACGTTCTTTCCGCCATGGCGGAATCCGGCGTCGTCTGGGTTCCCACCCTGGCTGCGGTCTCCGCCTTCGTGGGAAGGCCCGGCTTTAATGAGGAGGTCGCGGCCCTTACCCTGAAAAACCAGCTTGCCATGCTGAGAAAAGCGGAAAGCCTCGGCGTATCCATCGCCTGCGGCTCTGATTCCGGCGCGGTGGGCGTCCCCCACGGCGAGGGAACCCGTACCGAGCTGCGGCTTTTGAAGGAGGCCGGACTTTCAGACGAAACCATTGCCGCCGGGAATGAAAAAATCCGGCGCATTTTCCGGAAACAGAACTGAAAACACACAGGAGGGTACCGCCGGGCACCCTCCTGTGTGTTTTATAAAGGCTTTCTCAGTCCAGACCGCTTTCCTTTCTGATGCGTTTATCCCAGTAATCGATTCGTTCCAGGTTGTATTTCACCCTTCCCCGGTAATAGTCCATCCGCTTTGCGCAGTAGGCCGGCCGGGAATTCTTCTCCTCTTCATAGGTTTTCAGGCATTCCTTCTCAACCTTGTCCAAATCGAATACATGGTTTCTGATTTCATTAAAATACTCATCATTTGCGGGCGGCTTTCCCTGGGGCACGGGATAGTGGTCACCATGCAGGGCAAAGTACATCAGCCGGCAGTACCTGGCAGCCTCCTCCTCATTCATTTCATAGTTTTCCTTTATGAGGTCCACGGCGCCTCTCTGGTCACCCTTATCCAGACAGCCGGTGATGGCCTGCATGGTCAGGGGAACCGGCGAAAAGTCGGAATTCGCCAGATCTTCCTGCCTTTTTTCCTCATACATCCTGTCAATCGCAGCCTTGCCCTCTGCCAGGCCGGCAAGCTTCTGCTCCAGTTCTTTGATGTAATCTTCCCGGCTCTGCTGTCTGCTGCCGATCAGCTTTTCGATGCCCCGCAGCAGATCCTGGACGGCGCCGATTTTCCCCAGATCCTGGGCCTGCAGGCGGCGGAATTCGGAGGGCATATCGTAAGCTTCAATATCTTTATAGCAGGGAATCAGGAATTTCTGCGGGTCGCTGCCCATCAACGCCAGGAAACGGCTCCACTCATTTCTGACCCAGACCGCGTTGAAATATTCGTAATCCGTGCCGAATACCAGCATGACCTTCGCCGAGTTCAGTGCCGCGAAGATATAGGGCTCATACTCCTGTCCCAGCTTGTCCTCCAGGCTGATGCGGGAGAAAAACACCCGGTAACCCTTGCGGGTAAGGGCGTCATAGACGTCCTGGGCCAGCACGCTGTCCAGGGTCCGGTTCCCCTTATCGTCGGTTTCCTTGTAGGAAATGAATATATCGTAAGGCTCTTCCTTCGCCGAAACGCTTAAGATTCCTTCACGAATCCGTTCGAGCTCCTTCGCTTCCTCCCGGTACAGCCTGCGGGAATCCGGGTCGGCGTACTCCAGGGCCTGCTCAAAATCCCCGTCGGACAAAACCTCTCTGTAGGAAAGCCGGTGGCAGGTGGGCACCTTCCTCCCTGTCGCGGGATCGTCCACGTATTCAATGCCGTATCTGCACAGCACGATCCCCCAGTAGGCCTCCGGTTCTTCGGGAAATTCCGAAACAATGCTCTCGTATACCGCCGCCGCCTTGTCAAATTCATGGTTTGAAAAGAGACGCTGGGCCCGGTTGTACAGATTCGTCTTTTTTTCGTTGTTATCGGCCGGCACCGTCTGCCGGGTGCCGCAGTATTCACACTCGCCGATATGACCGGCCGGCTCCATCAGAAGGCTGCCGCCGCATCTTTTGCATTTGAAAACAGACATTTATCCTTCCTCCGGACTTAAGTCCCTCGGTGTGCCGCAGTCCGGGCAGAATTTGCTGGTAATACCGGTTTTGCCGCATTTGCTGCAGGTCCAGCCCCGGTCTTCGGAGAGCCTCGGCGTGCCGCAGTCCGGGCAGAATCTACTGGTTATACCGGTTTTGCCGCATTTGCTGCAGGTCCAGGAAGCCGCATCCGCGGGGCGGGAAACGCCTTTTTCGCCAAGGCCTGCGCCTTCAAAACCGATTTCCGCGAAATTTACGCCCATCTTCATCAGGCCTTCCGGAAGAGAAGAATCCACAGGCACCCGGGAGCCGGCCTGGCCGATGCTTTCCGCGTAGGCCTTCTGCACCTCGGCATTGATCACGTCCTTCTGGTTATAGCCTTTAAGCCGCATCTCCTCCGCCTCTATCTGGGCTGTCTGCAGCTTTCTCTCCATCTCCAGCTGCAGCCTGAGGCGTTCGGCATCCGTTTCCGTTTTCGCCTGCTCAAACTGGATTTTGTTTTTGTACATGGTGCCCAGGACTTCATTTTCGCCCCTGGCGGAAATATACTCTGCCTTTAACCGCTCAAGCTCCGCCGCATTCTGCTGGTTCCGAAGGTCCAGGGTTTTCTTCGCGTCCATGGCGGCCAGCGTCAGGTCGGTTTCATTGTCGATCACCGCTTTTTTCAGGTTCGTCTGCCGCAGGCCGATGATGGTCTGCAGGGCATCGTAGCCCAGATCTCCCTTTTCGGGCAGCTCGATGCCGGCAATCATCAGCTCCGTAATCTCGATGCCGTAATCGCTGAAATAGGGCTTCAGCTCCGGCAGCACCGCCTTCGACAGGCGGGCCCTCGACAGATCAATCTGTAAAATATCAATGCTTTCCTTCGTGATGGCAGAAGCGATGCAGGAGGGAACCACAACCTGGATGACCTCACGGAAATAGTTCCGGATGTGGCTGCTGCCGTCCTCCATCAGATCCTGCCGCTTCAGGCCGCCGGTGGTGCCCACCAGCTTCAGCAGGAATTTTCGGGAATCGCTGACGCGGAAATTCAGTACGCCCCGGACGCCGATGGAGAAAGGCGCACCGGTTAAGGGATCGATGATATTGACCCGGTCCGGGGTTCCCCATTTTACGGCCATCTGGCTGGCCATATTGACGAAATACACCTCGGAATGAATGGTATCCGCCGCCTCCGGTGCCAGCAGCGCATAGTCCTCCGGACGGGCGAGGCCTTCCTCCTCCAGGGTATAGCTGCCGGAGGCAAAGGGTGTCAGGGCCATGCCGTTTAAGAAAAAGATAGCCTCCTGGGATTCGTGCACCACCAGCCGGGATCCCTTATTGAAATCCTCCACCGGATGCTTCCACACCAGGGTATCCGCATCGCCCTCGAAAAGGATACGGGAGGGGATGCCGGATTTCTGAATATCCGTAAGCTTCCGTCTGGCCTGCACGTCGTTGACGTGGTCGCAGACCGGGCAGGTATATGTGACGGCGTCCTTATCCGCCATCAGGGTGATGCCGCATTCCTCACAGGTGAATTCCACCACCTTCGTGATGTCATCCAGGGTGTTGATGGGTTCGTGGCACACGGGGCAGAGGGCCTTGTCGCCCTTCTTCTGGTCAAAGACCACGGTATTGCCGCAGTGGCGGCAGACACGGCTGGAAAGCCTGTCTGTTTTCACATCAATCGTATATCCGCAGGTGCAGTTCAGCTTTCTCGTGCCGAAGAGGCCGAAAAAGCCTTTTCTTGCTTCCGCATATTTGCCGCAGTTCGGGCATTCCATTACAAATTTTGCCATGTCCGGGCTCCTTTCCTGTTGTAGATGCATTATTTCTGATTATACCCCTCCGCCCTGCCCCTGTCAAAAAACATATCCGTTAAATATCCGGGCACAAAAAAAGCCCGGATATGAATCCAGGCGCTGTATGTATATATGATATCCCTTCTCCTACGTAAAAAGGGTCCGATATAAATCGAACCCTTTTTATGCAGGAGAAGGGACTTGAACCCTCACGACATTGCTGCCACAGGCACCTGAAGCCTGCGCGTCTGCCAATTCCGCCACTC
>CADBNF010000017.1 GCA_902796005.1 uncultured Lachnospiraceae bacterium
CTGACGTCCGATGGCTTCACAGGCTTTTGCTACCGCATTACCTTCACCGATACCAGGGCCGATACCGGCGATCATCGCGATACCTGCTCCGAGTGCACAACATCCCATAATAATTCCAGCTGCAAGTTCCATAAATCATTTACCTCCTAAGTATGTAAGCTGTTTCAGACATCCGCGGCCGGGGCACTTCCGTCCGGACCGGGTGCGGCTATATTTTTATTTTTCTTTCTTTTTTCTCGTTTCTTTCGTTGTCGCTCCAGGAAATCATCCAGCGCAAAGCCGTTGGACACATACATCATGGTCAGCATGGCGAAAATATAGGCCTGCAGACAGCCGCTGAAGATATCGAAATAAATCGAAAGTATCGCGGGTATACCGATCTTGAAGAAGGGTATCGTGCCCAGAAATCCGGGCAGTCTGCCGAAAAGCCTTGCGGAAAGTCCGGTAAGACCCGAGGAAACCAGGATGGAGACTACCATGCCGGAAAGCACGTTGCCGTAATGACGGAAGGCCATGGATATCGGCGTGGAAATCTCTCCCAGGACATTGATCGGGAAAAGCACCGGAGTGGGATCGCACAGATCCTTGAGGTAGTGCACCGGTCCGCATTTGAATTTGTAATAGGTAATCAGGATAAATACCAGGATTGCCCAGCCGGCGGTGGTATTCAGGTCCGAGGTCGGCGCGTAAAGCCCCAGCATGGACTGCAGGCTGGAAAATGCCGAAAGCGCCAGGATTGCGCATATAAAGGGCGGGAAATGCTTGAAGTATTCTCCCATGTTTCCCTTTACCATGCCCTCCACCTTCTCCACAATCCACTCGGCGACGAGCTGGCGTTTCGTTTTCGAACGCACGCCCATGCCCCTGGTAAGGAAAAGGCAGAGCCCCAGCACGGAGATAATCACCATCCAGGAATTCACCTGGGTCTCGGTAATCGGGAGATCCATTATAGGCATCTTAATCGTAAAAAATACGATTGCGCCCGTAATGCTGATCCCGTCCGTAGCCGGTGTATACAGAATTTTCAGTACCATCGCAGCGACCATGGGAAGGACCATCATGAGTATCAGAAGAATATCCACCGGTCCGAATCGTCTGCTTTTTGTTTTCATTGTGCCGCATCACCTCCCGTGAAATGCCGCAGGTTACCGCCTACTGCTCTTTGTTCTTCTTCCTGTCCATCAGCGGACGCAGGGCCACCGCGATCCGCGTAAAAAACTGAGGAATAATCGTGGACCAGGGACTGAAAACGGGAACCACGAAGCCGATTACCACCACCGCAATAATCATGATGTTGCGCATGGTATGGGAAAGCTTCATATTGTTCTGGGCATCCTTCTCCTCCATATCCAGTGATTTCTGCACGGATACGGCCATAAGGAAGAAATTCAGCAGGGCTGCCCCGCCTCCCAGGAAATTCCCGAAAAGCACCGTAAGGTTCCACCTGCCGAGCGCAACAAATACCGCTTCCATGATGACGCTGAAGATCAGAATCCAGAAAGCGATGTATGCGGTTTCTCTTTTTACCACAGGATCAATTCCCGACATAAACCATTCCTCTTTACTGTTGCTGCCGAACAACTGCCGGCAGCGCTTTCCCTTCGGAAAACACTTATCTTTTTTTATATCACGGCATTTTTATCAAGTCAAGACATCCGTTTTTATACACTTTGTACAATTTGCACCGTCTTCGGATGTTTCTTCCTATTTAAATACCCCGGTAAAAAAAACCTTTTTACCGTGCGGCGCTCCTGTGCCCGCAATTGCACTTTTCGGATAAAAATGCTATGATTTTAAGAAGCAGGAAACTACGGCTTTATCCCTTAAAGGAGGATTATACCATGTCCATTTCCCACCCCGATTTTTCACCCTTGAAGAAGCTGGACCTTAAGGAGCCCGCCATGGGCATCCGCTACGATTTCTTCCGCCCGGAAGGCATCGACATGCTGGATAAGGAGACCCGCATGTCCATCTGCGAAATCTTCCGGATGGCCCAGAAGGAAAACCGCGCCCTTTGCTTTTCCCATGAAAATGAGGAAACCTGCGTGGGCAAAATCATCCTGGGCATGCAGCCCATGAACCCCATGGCTGCCTCCGGCCAGATCGGCAAACCCTTGGGCGTCTTCAACGAAACCCGGGCCAACGCCCATTTTTACCAGCACATCAGAAGGCTGGAGGAGGGTACCTGCAATTTCGTCTCCATCGCCCCGGTGGACAGGATGAACTTCAACCCGGACCTTCTGATCCTTACCGTGCCCCCCGAGGTGGGGGAAGTGGTCCTGCGGGCTGCCTCCTACTCCACGGGCTGCCTGTATGAATCGGTCTGCACCCCGGTGATGGGCTGCTCCTGGTTCCTGGCCTATCCCTTCCGCACCGGGAAGATCAACTATATCATCCCCCGGCTGGTGCACGGTCCCCACGGCAGGCAGCTGTACGAGGATCCCTCCACCATGATTATTTCCATTCCCTACCACTGGATCCCCACGGTTCTGGAGAGCCTGGCGGAAATGCCCGTGGAGCTTTCCGGCCATGCCAGCAAGGAAGCCTACTATGACGAATTCAACGGCATCCTGAAAGATCTGGCGGAAAAGGCCAAAGAACAGGGCCTTATCGACTGATTGACAGTTGTAATTCGGGGGCTGCCCGTATCGGACAGCCCCCGTTTTTTTACTCTGTATGGTTTCGGTTAAAGAATCAGGTCAATCTCGTCATCCTTGTCCTCTTCCGGGTCTGCCTTCATCTGGGCGGATTCCGCAAGAAGGCCTTCTCTCTTGATGGCCATGGTCATGGCCTCCATGTCCACCTCCATATTCAGCACGTCCTCTTCAAAGAGGTTGTTGTACTGTTTCTCCATGGCGGTTTTCACGTCCTTGAGATAGGCAAGCACCTTTTCCGTGGATTCCGCAGCGGGAACGCCGCTTTTCTCCACGCTGATGTACCTTTTGGTGACGTCACCCAGGGTCGGAAGATAGTAATTGAAGAACTGGCGTACGGAAGAAATCTTCTTGGGCTTCTCCCGCAGCGTGGTCAGGATTTTCTCCATCACGACACTGATTTCATTGCCGGCCTCGCGCACTTCCGTATTGCGGACCCGCATAATCATGGATTTCAGCGTCGCCATGTTCTCCCGGCCTTTTCTTAAGATCTGATCCTGCTCCGGGGTAATCGCCTTGTCGCCCTTCTTCTCCTGCGCCTTTCTGGCGTCCTCCGCGGAGCCCTTGAAGGCGAAATACATGACCACAGCGGTAAGCGCAAGGAAGGCAACCACAACGATTCCCACCACGAAAAGGATTCCCTTAACGACAGAGGGACGATAGGCTCTTCCGGCGACCAGCGCCACGATAAGCACGATGGCGACAATCAGGAAGACAACTGCGCCTGATGAACGTTTTTTCTTCAATGTGATTCCTCCGGTTAACTATATTCTGCAGGAAACCTTCCTCCGGATTCCGGACGGGGTTCCTTATGCGTTGTTTCTGATATCCAGCAGTTTCTTCTTCAGGGTAACTTCCATCTGACCCAGCTCGTTCTCGGCCTCGCGTCTCTTCATGCGGCCTTCCTCCTGGATACGGATAACCTCTTCCAGGGAGGTGATCAGCTGCTCATTGCTGTAGCGGACGGTCTCGATGTCGATAATGCCTCTCTCGGACTCCTCGGCAATGGCTACGGTACCCTGCTTTAAGGTCTCCGCATTCTTCTTGATGAGGGCGTTGGTCAGGTCGGTAACCTCTTTGGTGGCCTCCATGGCCTGTTTGCTGTGGGCAATACCCAGGGCCAGGACCATCTGGTTCTTCCAGAGCGGGATGGTATTGGCGATGGTGGAGGAAATCTTCTCAACCATCAGGGTATCGGAATTCTGCACCAGACGGATCTGGGGCGCCATCTGCATGCTGATGTTGCGGGTAAGCTCCAGGTCATACAGCTTCTTGTCGAAACGGTCGCACAGAGCGGCGAAATCGTTGGCTGCCTGGGCATCCTCGGCAAGGCCGGTCTCCTCAGCCTTCTTCTTCAGATCCTGTAAGGTGGTGTTCTGCTCCTCTTCCAGTTTCTGTCTGCCGGCGATGATGTACATGGACAGCTCCTTGAAGTATACAAGGTTGGTGTCGTACAGCTTATCCAGCATCACGATATCCTTGGACAGCTGGTTGGAATGGCTCTCCAGCGCGCCGGTGATCTTGTCCACATTGGCCTCGGCCATATCATAACGGGCCTTTAAGGTAGCCAGATCGTTGACTTTCTTCTTGATTCTGCCGAAGAGGCCTTTCTTTTCTTCTTCCTCGATCTGGAAGCCCTTCAGCTCGGTTACCAGGCCGGAAAGCATGTTGCCGACCTCGCCCAGATCCTTGGTCTTTACGCCGTCCAGGGCGGAATCGGAGAATTCGGCAATCTTCTTCTGGGCGGAAGCGCCGTACTGAAGAATTACGCCGGTATCCCTAATATTAATCTTCTTTGAAAAATCATCTACCTGCTGCTTCTCTGCGGGGGAAAGGTTCACATCCTGCATGTAGCCGACCTTGTCAGCAGCGGTCTTGGCTACGATTTCGGCAGGCTCGCCGGAGGTTTCCAGTACCAGTTCAACCTTCTCCGCAACAGGCTCCGCCACCGCTTCCGCGACGGTCTGCGCAGCTTCGGCAGCCTCTTCAAGCTTTACTTCGGGTGCTTCCGGAACGCCCAGTTCCAGAACGATTTCTTTGTTATCGCCAGCCATTGTCTATTCCTCCTTAATGCAAAAATGGGACGTATTTCCTGTGAGAATTACCGACGCACGGCAAATGCGCAGCTTTCCCGATCCTACAAATAAAATACACTATTATCCCGGGAAATTCAAGTATTTCGCCGGGGATAATAGTGCATAATAATTCATATCAAGCGCAGGAATAGGCGGGGTTATTTTCCGCTTCAGACGCCTGCCGCAGCCTTGTCCTGCAGATATTTTTCCTCCGTCCGCTTCACGATGCGGCTGACGGCAATATACAGCGGTATGGCCAGCACCAGAGAGAGCACATCTGCCAGGGCCTGGGCGGAGCAAAGTCCCACGTCCCCCAGAAGGAAGGCCAGGGGGAAGACGATGGGCAGGAAACAGATGCCCTGCCTGGCCATGCCGAGAAGGATACTGCCTCTTGCGTAGCCCAGGCTGCCGCAGAACATATTTACGACCATGACCCAGGCATGGACCGGCATGACAACACACTGCAGCCGTATGCATAAGGCCCCCAGCCGGACAAGCTCCGCATCCGCCCGGGAGAACAGGCCGATTAAGGGGTTGGAGAATATGCCGATGGCCGCCCCCATGATCGCGCCGCCGATGATGGCCATCCAGGCGCAGAAACGGAAGCTGGCCTTTACACGATCAAACCGTTTTGCTCCCCAGTTGTAGCCGGACACGGGCTGGAAGCCCTGGCCGAAGCCCAGGATAATACCGAAGGGGAACATCATGATTTTATTGGATACGCCGATGGAAGCCAGCATGGAATCGGAGATGCCGCCGGCCAGACGGTTGAGCACGATGGCGGAAATAATCTGGAAGCCGGTCCTGAACAGGGAGGAGGATCCGACGGAAACCACCTGGTAAACGTCCGCTTTGGTGTATTTCACCCTGCGGATGCTTAAATGCAGCACACTCTTTCTGCTGATATAGGGGAAAATCAGAATGATAAAGCTGACGATCTTGGAAATAGCCGTTGCCATGGAGGCGCCTGCCACGCCGTAGCCCAGCTTGAAGATGAAAATGGGATCCAGGAAGCAGTTCAGGATGCCGCCGAAGCCCATGCCGATCATGGAGAGCATGGCGCTGCCCTCTGCTCTTAAGCACTGGTTCATGACAAAGCTGGTCGCCATGAAGGGCGCGGCGTAAAGGATATAGGTGGCGTACTGGATGGCGTACGTCTCGCAGGTGGGCGTGGCGCCCAGCAGATGGACCAGGGGGTTGATGAAGATTTTGCCGAAGACCAGGATGGCCAGGCCGAAGAAGAAGGCGGTAAACCAGCAGGTGGAAAGCACCCGGTCCGCATCTTCCTTCTTTTTTGCACCCAGCAGCCTGGCAATAAAGCTGTTCGCGCCTACTGCCAGCATGGATCCGGCCATCATGATGATGGAGTCCAGGGAGGCATTCACGGAAACCGCCGCCGTGGCATTGGTTCCCAGGGAGCTTACGAAAAAGGTATCTGCCAGAGAATATATGCTGGTGATCAGCATGGATACGATGGTGGGGATGGAAAGCTTTATGATCAGCCCTTTAATCGGCGCTTCCAGCATCCGGTTGGACAGGGCGGCTTCCCTTTCTGTTTTTGCATTGGCCATAATACTACTCCTGTTTTCCGTTATGTTTTCATTATTGTTTATTCGTAAAACATAATTATAAGAAGTAATTACGGTTTTTTCAAGAGAGAAAATTCATTGACCCATTCTTATTCCGGCAGAATCAACACGGTTGAACCGGCCGTGTTGATTCCGCCGGAAACGGTATGATTGGGGGCCCGGCCCGGGTCAGGTGTTACCACAATCCCCCCGGGCGTTCGGTGGAGAGGCTGGCGGCGGTGCAGGCTTTTTCCGTGATGGCTTCAAGCTCTGCGGCTGTCAGGTCTTCCGGTTCCTTTCCCGCGTGCAGGATATGATAGACGGCGGTTCCGCCGAAAATATCCCCCGCGCCGGTGGTATCCACCGGATGCACCGCCGGCGCCTTGACCGAGCCGCGGCCCTTCGGTCCGGCAAATACCGCGCCGCTGCTGCCGCAGGTAACAAAGGCCGTCTTCACGCCGCAGGCTTCGATAAGCGTTTCCGCGGCCGCCTCAGGTCCGCAGCCGAAGAGGAACTCTCCCTCCTCGTCACTGATTTTCACCACGTCCGCCCGGGAAACCGCCCAGCGCATCTGCTCCTTTGCCGTTTCCAGGTCAGACCACAGGGGCTTTCGCAGGTTCGGGTCGCAGGTAATGAGCTTTCCCTTCTCCTTCGCGTAGGCCACGGCCTTTTCCGTCGCGGTGCGGGCCGGCTCGTCCGTCAGGCTCAAGGTGCCAAAATGAAAGGCCTTCGCCTCATCGATCAGCCCCAGGTCCAGCTCCTCGAACCGAAGCCGGGTATCCGCGCCGGGCTTTCTCGCAAAGGAAAAGTCCCGGTCACCCTTCTCGTCCAGGGTCACAAAGGCCAGGGTGGTGAAGAAATCCTTTGAAAGCAGGATGCCGGCGGTGTCGATATGCACCCGTTTCATGGTATTAATCAGCAGGCGGCCGAAGACATCGTCTCCAACCTTGGCCAGCATGGCCGTTTTTCCGCCGCAGCGGTTCACCGCCGCCAGGAAATTTGCCGGCGCGCCGCCGGGATGGGCCTGCATGGCCGGATAGCCATCCCCGTCTGCCTCCAGCAGGGAAAAATCAATCAGCGCTTCTCCCAAAGCCACAACGTCATACATTCTTCTTCTCCTCTTCCTTCTTCAGATATTTGTCAAACCAGCCGGTGATTTCGGCAAGCCTGCGGATCCGGTGCTTCGGTTTACCGGAACGGGAAAGCTCGTGGTTTTCCCCCTTGAAGATGCACATCCGCGCATCCACCCCGTGATCCTTGATCGCGGTAAACATCTGCATTCCCTCCGACAGCGGGCAGCGGTAGTCCTCGTCGGAATGGATGAACAGGGTCGGCGTCGTTACCTTGTCCGCATATTTCAGCGGGCTCTGGTCCCAGAGCTTTTCCATGGCCGTCCAGGGCGTGCCGTCCACCTGATCGGCGGCGAAGAAATAGCCGATGTCGCTGGTTTCGTAGAAGCTGAGCCAGTTGCTGATGCTTCTCTGGGAAGCCGCCGCGGCAAAACGGCCGGTATGGCCGATGATCCAGTTGGTCATGAAGCCGCCGTAGCTGCCGCCGGTGACGCCTACCCGCTTTTCATCGATGGCAGGATAGCTTTCGAGGACCCTGTCGGTAAACAGCATAATCTCCTCGTATTCCGGTCCGCCGTAGACGCCCCGGATATCGGCAAAGACGTCGCCCCTGCCGTCGCCGCCGGTGGGATTGCAGAAGAAGACAAAGTAACCTTCCGCGGCCCACAGCTGCATCTCATGGAAATAGCAGGTGCCGTAGACCGTCTTGGGGCCGCCGTGGATATCCAGGATGGCGGGATATTTTTTACCTTCCTCATAGCCGGCAGGCCTTATCACCCAGCCGTCGATGGTTTCTCCCTTTTTGTTTGTAAAGGGCAGGTATTCGGGACTGCTGTAGCCGTATTCTTCGCAAAGGGCCGTATTGAAGTCCGTAAGCTTTTTTATCTCTCCTTTGCGGTCTGCGCAGTACAGCTCGCAGCCGCCGTTGCCCTCCAGGGCAGTAAATACAAAGCCCTCCGGCGTAAAATCAAAGCCGGTGATGTTCATCTGATTGTCGTTCAGCCGGCAGATTTCCCCGGTTTCCAGGCTGATGCCGGAGATGGCGGTATGGTCCCTTACCGTATCCGTGAACCAGAAGATGCCGTCCCTTACCGGCACGCTGCCGCCAAAGGAGGGTCCCTCCGCCTTCACGTCGCTGCCCACGGAGTTGCCGAAGGAGCACAGGCCCTCCGTATACACCGGCGTCCACTGTCCCTTCGCGTACCGGTAGAGCCCCGGGTTCTGGTTCATGCCGAAGCGGTCCGCCGTATTGACAAGGGCCAGCACGGAGCCGTCCGCAAGGGCCCAGGCCCCGTAGTGGGAGGCAGCCGGTCCGAAGGTAATGTCCTCCTTTTCCAGGCTTTCGCCGTCCACCAGGTACAGCCGGTCAAAGAGGGACATTTTTCCCTTTTCGTAAGCGCCCTCCGCAACAAGGAGCTTCCCGTTGGCGAAGGAAAGGATGCCGCAGTCTCTGCCCTCCTCCGTAAGGGGGGTAAGGGTGCCCTCCGTGAAGAGGCAGACCCGGCGCCTTGCTGCATTGGTAAAGCCCGCACCGTTCATGTAGAAGGGGATTTCGTCGATTACCCGGTAATCCGCCTCTTCTTTAAGCGCCGCGGCGGCCTTTTCTTCATTGCCCTCCGCCTCCGCCAGGGCCTTCTTCCAGGCCGGAACCTCCCGCACCTCCAGGAAATACCGGCTTTCTCCGGCAGGATAAATATCCGTCACGGAAGCATTTACGGTAAAGGCGGGCAGGGCCTCGCCCCCGTCATAGGGGAGGAGATAAAAGACAGTGGCGGGAATGCCCTTTTCCTGCCGCTCCTTCTCCTCCTTAGTCCTGGCGGCCGCAAAAAGAATGCCTGCTTCGGTCAGGGTAAAGCTGCCCATATCCCCGAGGGCGGTCAGGCGCTTCACCTTTCCCTCCTTCAGGACATAGAGGTCGTTTTTATAGGCATTTGCCTCGATATCTGCGGTTTTTACCGCAAAATACACGTCATTTCCCCGGCATTTTACGCTGTGGGGCATTTTAAAACGCGCAAAATGCGCAGTATCTACTTTTTTCATGGCTGTGTTTCCTTTCTCTGCTTTGGAATCAGTATAGCATCTGCCGGCGGATTGGGCAATCCGCTGCAGGGGCTCTTTACGCCGCAGGATAAAAAAGGTATACTACGGGAATAGAAAAATTTCTTTCGAAAGGAATGGACATATGCAATACCGGAAAGACAGATACGGCAACGATATTTCCCTCCTCGGTTACGGCTGCATGCGTTTTACCATGAGCGCCGGACGGGTGGACCTGGACAAAGCGGAACGGGAAATCCGCGCTGCCATAGAGGGCGGGGTCAATTATTTCGATACCGCCTATATTTATCCCGGCAATGAGGCTGCCCTGGGCACCATCCTGTCCCGCACAGGCTTGAGGGACCGCATCAATATTGCCACAAATCTCCCCCACTATTTCCTGAAGAAGCCGGAGGATTTCGACAAATACTTCCTCGAGGAGCTGGACCGGCTGAAAACGGACCATGTGGACTACTACCTGTTTCACATGCTGAACGACGAAAAAGCCTGGGAACGGCTGAAGGGCCTTGGCGTCCTCGACTGGATTCAGGCCAAAAAAGAAGCCGGGCAGATCCGCCAGTTCGGCTTTTCCTACCACGGCAATTCCGATATGTTCCTTAAGCTTCTGGACCTCTATGACTGGGATTTCTGCCAGATCCAGTACAATTACCTGGACGAAAATTCCCAGGCAGGCGTCACAGGCCTGAAGGCAGCCCATGAACGGGGCATCCCGGTCATCATCATGGAGCCTTTGCGGGGCGGCCGTCTGGTCACCAATCTGCCCAAAGCGGCAAAGGAGATTTTCGCAAAAACCGGGAAAAGCCCCGCCATCTGGGCCTTCACCTGGCTGTGGAACCAGCCGGAGGTGACCTGCACCCTCTCTGGAATGAATACCCTGGAGATGGTGGAGGAAAATGTAAAGGCCGCGTCCCGGACCCTGCCGAACAGCCTGACCGAAGAGGACAAGGCCATGTTTGCCGCCGTGGTAAAGGAAATCAACGCTTCCATGAAGGTAGGCTGCACCGGCTGCCGCTACTGCATGCCCTGCCCGAAAAACGTGGATATTCCCGGCGCCTTCGCCGCCTACAATGCCATCCCCCTGGACGGCAAGCGCAAGGCCTTCGTCGAGTACTTCAAAAACACAGCCCTGCGTCGGGACTATACCGGGGTTTCCAACTGTATCGAATGCGGCAAATGCGAGCAGCACTGTCCCCAGGGCATCGCCATCCGCAAAGAGCTGAAGAACGTAAAAAAGGCCCTGGAAGGGCCTGTATATAAAATCGGGCGGAAGCTTGTGCCCCTGGTGATGAAGTACTGATCAAAGCCGGGAAAAGAAGGTCACATGCAGCTTTCCGCTGACCGGATGGCGCTCCACGGAACAGTCCACATCATAGATTTCCCGGATAAGCTGTGCATCTATCACCTCTTCCGTGGGCCCGTGGGCAACAATCTGTCCGTTCTTTAACACATAGACATAGGTACAGTACATTAACGTCAGATTCAGGTCATGCAGCGCGGCCAGAACCCCCACCCCAAGGGATTTGACCACGTCCATAATCTGGATCTGATATTTTATGTCCAGGTGATTGATCGGTTCGTCAAGGATAAGCATCTCCACCTGCTGGGCCAGGGCCCGGGCCAGAATGATTCTCTGCTTTTCCCCGCCCGAAAGGGTGAGGAAGCTTCTTTCCCGGAAATCCAGCATTTCCACCCGGCGAAGCGCTTCCTCCGCAATCCTGTAGTCCTCCTTCGTGTCCCGGTCAAAGGCATTCTTGTGGGGCGTCCTGCCCATCAGAACCATATCCTCCACGGTGAAGTCGAAATTCAGGTTGTTGAACTGGCTCACCACCCCCATCCTTTTCGCGGTTTCCCTGTAGGGAATCGTATTCATCTCTCTTCCGTCCAGAAGCACGACGCCGCCCGAGGGCTTCAGCACCCGGTAAATGCTCTTTAAAAGCGTGGTCTTTCCGCTGCCATTCGGACCCAACAGGCCCACGAATTCCTTTTCCTGCACCCTGATGGATGCCTGTTTTACGATTTCTTTCCGGGAAAGGGTCACCGATAATCCGCGTGTTTCCAGTTCCATCAGTCTTTCCCTCCGAATCCATAGGATTTTTTCACCATCATGTATACAAAGATCGGCGCGCCGACAGCAGACGTTATCACACCCAGGGGGATTTCCGAATTGGCCATCATCACCCTGGCCAGAACATCGGCCCAGATGAGGAATATCCCGCCTGTGAGCGCAGCCAGCGGCAGGAGGAAACGGTGGTCCGACCCGGCAAATCCCCGGACGATGTGGGGAATCATCAGGCCCACAAAACCGACGATGCCGCAGGTGCATACCGCCACTGCGGAAAGCAGGGAGGTGGCAATCATATAGATCCTCCTCCATTTTGTCAGGTCCACACCGAGAGTTATGGCGGCTTCATCTCCCAGAAGAAGGGTATTGAGATTACGCATCTGGGTAAGGAAGAATATCAGGCCCGCCGCCATCAGGATGCCCGGCAGAAGTATCTTGTCCCATCTTGCGGAAACCATGCTGCCCAGAAGCCAGTAGGTCACGGTTTTCATGTTTTCCGCATCCTTCCCGATGTAAATCATCATATTGGTAAACGCGCTGCACAGACTGCCGACTACGGAGCCGGCCAGCACCAGCTTCGCCGAGGTAATCCGTCCTCCGCCCATCCTGGCCAGCACCATGACCAGCGCCATGGCGCCCAAAGCGCCGAAAAAGGCCCAGAAGGCCGTACCCATGGAGGCCAGAACACCGGTAAAGACCGCTGCCGCCCCGATCATGATCGAGAAGGTCGCGCCAAGGGAAGCCCCGGAAGAAATGCCCAGAATATAGGGATCCGCCAGGGGATTCTGCACCGTAGCCTGCATGACCACGCCGCACATGGACAGAAGAATGCCGATAACCGCACCCATCAGCACTCTGGGCAGGCGCAGGTTCCAGACGATTTCATACAGGGTTCCGCCCGTAAGGATGCCCGGATCCCCGATGGAAATATGGGTCAGCTGATACAGTATGATCCGATAGACATCGGAAAGAGAAACCTTCACCGCGCCGATGGTTACCGCAACCAGGATGGACAGAATGAGGGCAAATATCCCGATGACAATCGCAGTGGACAGGGCGGCGTGCCTGGGATTTAAATGTTTTCTTTTCATTTGACAGAATCACCTAAAAAAAGAAAACGGTGCCGCATACGCGGACGCGGCACCGGAATAACATTGTTAAAATCATTCGCCGTACATGAAATTGAACATGGCTTCCACGGTGGGCACCATGCGGACGCCGCCGCCGTAGCAGTCGGTCAGGTTTACGGCCATAACCCGGTTGTTCGCCACCGCGGGAACCTCGGCAAGCACAGCCTCGTCCATAACGGCCGCAATGGCATTTGCCTTGGATTCCTCGGGGGTCAGGGTTTCGTCATCCATGTAATCCACGATGATGACATCGGGATTGATCTTTACGATATCCTCAAGGGAGAGGTCTCCGCCTTCCGGAAGGGCGTATTCCGCGCCGGCCGCTTCAACCAGTGCGCCGGTAAGGGTGTTGGAGCCCCAGCAGTAGAAGGTGCCGTCATAGGGCTCTACGATAATGGCGGTATAGGGCTTCTCCAGCGTGGCAACCTTATCGGCAACCCTGTCCAGAAGAGCGCGGGTATCGGCAATATAGGCATCGGTCTTGTCTTCAATATCGAAAATCTTACCGATATCGGCGATATCCGCCAGAACGGCTTCCAGATCGCATTTCTCCGCGGTATTGTTGGAGCAGCGAAGGATCATGGTGCCTACACCGAGATCATGCCACTCGGAGACGTCGCCCAGCTGATCCTCGGCAAAGGCGCTTCTCCAGCCGAAGATGAAGTCGGGTTCAAGGGCAAGAACGGTTTCCTTGGAAGGATAGCCCTTGACGGTCAGTTCCTTGCCCTCAGCCTTCAGGGCATCGTACTGGGCCTGCAGATCCTCGCGGATGGTGCCGTCCAGATAGGCCATGCCTGCGATGTGGTCGTCCAGGCCGAAATACAGCAGCAGCTCGGTCTGGGTCTGATTGGTGCAGATGACCTTTTCGGGGCATTTGTCAAAGGTAACCTCAACCGGCTCCTTGGCATAATTGTAAGTGGAAATGGTTACGGGATAATGGTCCGATACAGGCTCTGTTTCCGCCTGGGAAGCCGCAGAAGAAACCGCGGAAGAGGCTGTCTCCGCCGCAGAAGAAGCAGCGGATTCGGAGGAACTGCTGCCGCAGCCGGCGAACAGCGAAGCGGTCAGTGCGGCCGCCAGGATAAGGGTAAGTGCTTTTTTCATTTTTTTCTCCTTTCGTTAAACCCTGTTATCCGTGTGATACTTTCCCAAAATAAAAAACACCGCTTTCCGACCGGTCGGAAAACGGCACATCCAAACAATTACCCCGCGCAGGCAGAGCAGTTCTTCAGATGAGCTGTCTTTTTTCCGGAGAAACTCATCGTTCCGTCCAGGCAGGTTTCCTGACTTACGGCATAACGTTTCCGCGCGCCTTCTCACCTTACGGCAATGGCATCCATGCGCGGGAACTGTCCGTTTACAGTGACCGGTTCGTCCGGGATTCTCACCCGGTTCCCTATTACCCCTCTGCCTTTACGTCAAAGGGCACCTGAACAGTGAACAGCCTCATTTTATAATGAAAATTATTTTTGTCAAGTAAATCCTGTCACAGCCCGGCATTTCTCCCTGTTCTTAAACTGCACTTGTTTCATTTCGACAACACATTTTATGCTTTTGCTACAAATTTCTTACTTTTGTGTTAAATGCCGTATTTCCCTTGCATTTTCCTGTTAACCATACTATATTTTGTATTGTTAATAAGAAAAAACACATCTTCTTGAGGTTCTGACATGAGGGAAATCCGGAACGGGCTTAAGGGTAAAAAGGGGAAATACATCGTCACGGCAGCGGCTGCAGGGCTCTTTGCCGTGCTCCTTCTTGTCTTCCTGTTCCCCTCCAGCACCATAGCCGAAACCACCCCCGGCCTGCAGGTTCTGCAGGTCCTGGAGCAGAGGGAGGTTTCCTCCGCCCAGGAGGACATCGACAATGTCCGCCGGCAGATGACCGAGGAGGCAGAGGCAGCACGGGCCGCCGAAGAAGCGGCCGCGCAGGCAGAAGCAGCCGCACAGGCCGAGGCCGAGGCAGCCGCACAGGCTGCAGCGGAAGCAGCTGCGGCCTCAAGGGCGGCAGCTGCAGAGGAGGCAAAAGCCGCCGCCCTTGAGGCCGCCATCGCCACCGCCTCTACCGAGCTGGAAGCGGAGTCCTTACGGGTTGCCGCCCGGTTCCCCGAGGAAGCCTACGCCTGCCCGGCGGAGGACATTCCCACACTGCCGGAGCTGGCCCTCATCGATTATAAAGCCCTTTACGCGGATTCCCTGGTCATGGGCGATTCCAATGCCTACGGCCTGGTGGAGCTGGACATGCTCTACAGCACCAGCATCCAGGCGGATGTGGGCGTGTGCCTGCCGGATGCGGAAGCGGACCGGGCCATTGAAGTCGCCGCCTCCCTTTCCCCGAAAAATATTTTCCTGTATTACGGACACAACGACGTCATCAATTACATCGGCTGCGAAGAATATTTCTACGAACAGTATTATGATTTCGTCACCCGGCTGAAGGCCGCCTGCCCGAATGCCACCATTTACGTCAACGCCCTCTTCCCCTGTCTGTCCGCCTACTACGACATCTACGACTGCTACAGGGACCTGACCCTGCACAATCAGCTGATTGAACGGATGTGCGGCGAGCTGGGTGTGGTGTACATGAACAACAATGACCTGATCCGCAGCGAATACTACTGCGCGGACGGGTATCACATGAACTACCCCTTCTATCTGTGCTGGCTGTACCGGATGGCCAAAACCGCCGGCATGCTTTAACCGGCACCCCCAAATAAAGAAAAACACTGCGGCGTCCTTCTTTTACGGTAAAGAGGACGCCGTTTGGAGATTTATCCCCCATGAACAACGGCAGCAGATTCACCACAGCCAAATATATCGTCACCGCAATCCTTGTGGTGTTCGTCCTGGTCATGGCCGTCTCCGGACGGGAAAGCACGAAATCCTTTTCGGAAATTGCCCAGGCGCTCGAAGCCCGGACGAATTCAGCTTCGCTTCAGACCGCCGCAAGCGGGGATCTGAAGCGTCTTTACGGTCTGGACCCCGCCGATTATGAGGGTGTTCTCCTGAAAACTGCCGTAAGCGGCATGTCGGCGGAGGAGCTCCTGTTCATCACCCTGAAGGACAAAAGCCAGCTGCCCGCGGTGGAAAGCGCCATTAACCAGAGGCTGGCGGAGCGCAGCAGCATCTTCGAAGGCTACGCCCCGGAGCAGGCCCGCCTGGTGGAGGATGCCCGGATCATTACCCGGGGAAGGCAGGTCTTCCTGGTCATTTCCGCCGACGCCGATAACCTTTCCCGCCTATTTCTGAGCAGTCTGTAAGGAGCAGCGCACATGGTATTCAGCAGTCTGACATTTCTCTTTGTCTTCCTTCCGGTCGTTTTCGCGGCTTATTTTCTGCTGCCGAAAAGCTTCCGGAACTACGTGCTGCTGGCTGCCAGTGTATTTTTTTACGCCTGGGGAGAACCGGTATACATTATCCTCATGGTGCTTTCCCTGCTGTTCAACTACTTCGTGGGCCGGGAAATGGAGGAAAAGGACGACAATCCCGCCGCCCGGAAAAAATGCCTCCTTTTCGCCCTCGCCGTCAATCTCGGCCTGCTGGCCGTCTTCAAATACTGCACCTTCCTGCACCTTTCCCTGCCCATCGGCATTTCCTTCTACACCTTCCAGGCCCTCTCCTACGTGATTGACCTGTATATCGGCAAGATCCGGGCCCAGAAAAGCCTGACGGCCTTCGCCCTCTATATCTGCATGTTCCCCCAGCTGATTGCCGGCCCCATCGTCCGGTATATCGACGTGGAAAAGCAGCTGAAAAACCGCACCGTAACCCTGGCCTCCTTCGGATCCGGCGTCCGCCTTTTCCTGGTCGGCCTGGGCAAAAAGGTGCTTCTTGCCAATGCGGTGGGCGCCGTTTTCGCCCTGATTACCGGCCGGGCCGCTTCCATCGCCACCCTGACCGCCTGGGTCGGGGCCATCGCCTACATGCTGCAGATTTATTTTGATTTTTCCGGCTACTCCGACATGGCCATCGGCCTGGGACGGATGTTCGGCTTTAAATTCAACACAAACTTCGAACTGCCCTACACCGCCGTCACCATCACGGATTTCTGGCACAGGTGGCATATTTCCTTAAGCACCTGGTTCAGGGAGTACGTCTACATCCCCTTAGGGGGCAACCGCAAGGGCGTGCCCCGGCAGATACTGAACCTCCTTATTGTCTGGGGGCTGACGGGTATCTGGCACGGCGCGGGCCTCAACTTCCTCTTCTGGGGACTGTACTATGCCGGCTTCCTGATTCTGGAGAAATTTGTCCTGGCCCGCTTCCTTGAGAAGCTTCCGGCCCTCCTGCGGCACCTGTATGCCCTCCTTATCGTGCTTGTCGGCTGGGTTTTCTTCTTTTCGGAAAGCCTCTCCGGCGCCTTCACCTACCTGAAATCCATGTTTACCGTGGGGGCTTCCGGCTTTGCCGATGCCCTGACCGGATCCTCCGTCTTCTACCACTGGCTTTTATGGATTGCGGCGGTTTTCGCCTGCACCACAGCCGCCCGTTCTTTGCGCAAACGGCTGGACAAGACCAGAAGGCGGGCCTGGATCGTCAATATCCTCTACCTGGTACTGTTTTTCCTGTGCATAGCCTCCCTCATCACGGAGAGCTACAACCCCTTCCTGTATTTCCGGTTCTGAGGAAGAAGGAACGTTTCAGGGACTGTATTTTCTGCGGCGCGGGCCGTAAGGTTACCTTAAAGGACGAACACCATGAACAAAAAATACCGCGGCAGCTTCGACCGGCATCTTGGCATTCTTTTTACCGCCGTGCTGGCTGTCTTCCTCATCGTAAATATCCTTGTTCCGGACCGGGAGAATTCCTTCACCGAAAACCGGGTCCTGGCAGGCCTTCCGAAGCCCTCCGCCTATACCCTGGCCTCCGGCACCTTTGCCGACGACTTCGAAACCTACCTGTCGGACCAGTTTGCGGGCAGGGATACCTTCCGCAACGCCATCTCCTTTGTCCGCTGGGTGGGCGGCAACCGGGAGGAGCACGGGGTCTACTCCGCGCCGGGGGGCCAGCTGCTGGAGGCCTTAAAGGAGCCCTCTGAGGAGGTGCTGGCCGCCAATATCGCCTTCCTGAACGATACCGCCGCTGCCAGAAGCGGCAAACGCACCACGGTTCTCCTGGTGCCGGATGCCGGCGCGGTGCTGGGCCATTATCCCGCCTTTGCGGTAAATGCGGACCAGGCGGCCCTCTTTGAGCAGGTAAAGGAAGGCCTTTCCGAAGGCATCGGCTGGGTGGATACCGCTGCGGCTCTGAAGGATTCCGGCGTAAAGAAGCTCTACTACAAAACCGACCACCACTGGACCACCGCCGCCGCACAGGCAGCCTACGACAGCTACTGTGCCGCCGTCGGCCTTACCCCGGGGGAATTTGATTTCTACACGGTCAGCCGCAGCTTCAACGGCCAGCTTTCCTCCATCAGCGGCTTCTGCATGCTGGAGCGGGAAACCATTGAAATCGCCACCCCGGCGGAGGAGGAATCCGTAGTACTCACCTATACGGATGAGAAGAAGAAAAAGGCCACCCTGTACGACCGGGAAAAGCTGACCTCCAGCGACCAGTACGCGGTATTCCTCGGGGGCAACAGCTCCATCATCGATATTTCCACCACGGCCAAAACCGACCGCTCCCTGCTGCTGGTCAAGGATTCCTTCGCCAACTGCTTCATCCCCTTCCTCACCGGCAATTATTCCCGGATAGTGGTGGTGGACCCCCGGTATGTCACCGGCAGCCTGAATTCCGTCCTGGAACGGTATCCCACCGACGATCTGCTGTTCCTGTACAGCGGCAATACCTTCTTTGAAAACAGCATCAGCGGGCAGTAATGCCCGCTGATGTTTATTTTGCATATTCTGTTTATATAAGAGCTTTTACTTCTTCTGCCCGTAATAGGCGTTCTTTCCGTGCTTGCGCAGATAGTGCTTGTCCAGCAGCGTCTTTGCAATGGGGGAAACCCCGGGATTGAGCTGGAAGGTCTGGAAGGCCATGAAGGCCACCTCCTCCAGCACCACCGCATTGTGCACGGCCTCCGCCGCGTCTTTGCCCCAGGTAAAGGGACCGTGGCTTCTTACCAGCACGCCGGGCATTTCCTCCGGTGCAAGGCCGAGCTGCTCGAAGGTCTCCAGGATGACCTTTCCGGTTTCCGTCTCGTAGGAGCTGGCAGAGGCATCCCCGAAGGGGTCGCCGATTTCGGCCGGCGTCATGCTTCTGGTACAGGGAATCTCCCCGTAGAAATAATCCGCATGGGTGGTTCCCAGCGCCGGTATCCCCCTGCCCGCCTGGGCAAAGGAGGCCGCATTTCTCGAATGGGTATGGACGATGCCGCCGATGCCGGGCCAGGCCCGGTAAAGCACCAGGTGGGTGCTGGTATCGGAGCTGGGCCGCCAGTCACCCTCCACCACATTTCCCTCAAGGTCCACCACCACCATATCCTGCCAGGTCATGGTTTCGTAGGGCACGCCGGAGGGCTTGATGACCACCAGGCCTTCATTTTCGTCGATGCCCGACACATTTCCCCAGGTAAAGGTCACCAGATTGTATTTCGGAAGCAGCATGTTGGCTTCCCAGACGCTTTTTTTCAGTTCTTCCAGCATATCTTACCTCCGTTATGCTTCCAGCGCTTTCTCGGCCTGCAGCAGCTTCCTGAAGCGCTCCATGTAGGCTTCGAAGCCCTCCTCCGTTGCCGGATCGGGCTGTACGGTGACGACCTCGGTCGAGCTGAATACCCGGTTCTCCAGGAAAGCCGCCAGGCTCTCCCCCGGGGCCTTTTCCGTGCAGTACGCGGCCAGGAGCGCGCAGCCGTAGGGGCCGCCCACCTGGGCATTTTCCATCAGGGATACCGGGGAATGCAGGGCAGAGGCCAGGATTTCCGCGCTTAAGGTGCCGTTTTTGAAATAGCCGCCGTGGCCGGTAATCCGGTCAAAATGCACACCCTCCCGAAGCAGGATGTCGTTGCCCAGCTTCAGTGTGGCCGCAGCCGAATAGAGAATGGCCCGGCTCAGGTTCGCCAGGGTGAAACGGGCCTTCCGGTCACGCGCAAGAAGCGGGGTACCGTCGGAAATGCCGGTGATGGGCTCGCCCACGGTATAGTTGCACACCGTCAGGCCGCCGCAGTCCGGCTCGCCCTCCGCCGCCTTCTCATACATCAGTTCATAGGGATTCTTTTCCGCATCCGCGGCCGCCAGGACGTCCCCGAAAAAGTCCGCCCAGGCGTTCATGTCATCGGTACAGTTGTTGCAGTGAACCATAGCCACCGGCTTTCCGTCCGGTGTGGTCACCATGTCGATTTCCGGATGGGGGGTTTTGGGGTTCCCGGAAAGGACCACCATGGAAAAAATACTGGTTCCCGCGGACACATTTCCCGTTCCCGGCAATACCGCATTGGTTGCGGTCATGCCGGTGCCCGCATCGCCCTCCGGCGGACAGCAGACCGCCCCCGGCTGCAGGGACCCGGCAGGATCCAGCCAGGCAGCGCCTTCTGCCGTCAGCGTCCCCGCATCCTCTCCTGCCAGGGCAATTTCCGGCAGGAGGGATTCCAGGGTACTGGTAAAACCGTTTTCAAAGGCCAGCATGTTGAACCTGCCCATCATTTCCTTATCATAGCCCAGGGTGTCCGGGTCGATGGGGAACATGCCGCTGGCATCCCCGATGCCCAGGACATTCCTGCCGGTCAGCTTTCTGTGGACATAGCCGGCCAGTGTGGTCAGGGAGGCAATCCGGGCGACATGCTCTTCCCGGTTGCGTATCGCCTGATACAGGTGGGCAATGCTCCACCGCTGGGGGATATTCAGGCCGAAGAGCTCCGAAAGGGCCTTCGCCGCCTCCTCCGTCGTGGTGTTCTGCCAGGTGCGGAAGGGCACCAGAAGATTTCCCGCCTCATCAAAGGCCAGGTAGCCGTGCATCATGGCGGAAACCCCCAGGGCCTTCACCCGGGTCAGGGAAACGCCGTATTTCTTCCGGATATTTTCCCTGGCATCGGCAAAGGCTGCCCGCAGCCCTTCCTGCACCTCCTCCAGGGAATAGGTCCAGTAGCCGTCAGCCAGTGAGCTCTGCCAGGTGTGGCTTCCCTCGGCTGCCAGGGTATACTCCTGGGTCATGACCGCAACCTTGATTCTCGTGGAGCCCAGCTCGATGCCCAGAAACACATTGCCCGAGCTGATCGCGCGATACATCTCTATCTTTGTCGCCATTTCCTGCCTCCCTTATCTTACTTCCTTTATCTGTCTTTCATGCCGTGCTTCAGAAGGAAGGACACAAGCTCGCCCGGTCCCTCAGCTTCCGTATAAGCCGTATCGCCGAAAATCATCCTGCAGGGATCTTCCCTGGTGTAGGGCCGCCACTCGGGCATCTTCTTCCCGTCCGCATCCCTGCCGTTGGGGTCGCCGCTTCGGATGAAATTGCACCAGTAATTGCACATCTGGCGGGCCAGGTCGTAATGCTTGCCCACGAAGGGACGCCAGCATTTGGCCAGGGTTTCGAAGAAGAACCACAGGTCAGAGGAATGGAAGGTGCCGGGGTTGTCCCAGCCGGGGATTTCCGGATCAAATACCCAGTAATAGAAGGGATGATCGTCCCCGGTAGCCGCCTTGCATTCGCCGATGAGCCGGCCGGCGTATTCCAGGTGCTGCACGGAGGCCTTATACATGGTTTCCACAAAGGATCCCATTTTGGAGGAAACGATTTTCAGGAATTCATCCGCATCCTCGCCGAAGGTCTTCCTTGCGTATGCTTCCAGCTCCTCCATGTTCTCCGCCTTCGGGCCCATGGGGAATTCCGTGGAGGTGTGGCCGAACAGCAGGGGAACCATATTGCTCTTGTTGGTCAGGAACATTTCATTGGTGTCTCCCACCAGGAAATGACCGTCGTTTACCACGCCGAAGCGGCATTTGGATACGTTGGCCTTGTCCCGGATGAATTCGGCATCCAGCTGACGGGCCTCCTCGAGGGTTTCCACGCCGAGCTCCGCAAAGAACTGTTTTCCGTACTCCTCTGCTTCGGAAAGGGTCAGCAGCTCGCCGAAAAAGCTGGGCGGATAGGGTACCTTCTCCAGGCCGCTGTCAACGATGGCCTTCTGGAACAGGCCTTTATTTAAGGGGGAGGAAACCTGGGCCATTACGCTGCCGCCGCCGGCAGACTGTCCGCCGATGGTGATGTTGTCCGGGTCGCCGCCGAAGGCCGCGATATTTCTTTTTACCCACATGGTGCCGTACCGCTGATCCAGGTAGCCGAAGTTGGCCGGGAATTCCGGATTCTCCGCAGTGATTTCCGGATGACACAGGAAGCCGAAGCAGCTTAAGCGGTAATTCACCGTTACCACCACAATGCCTCTCCTGGCAATCCGCTCGCCGTCGAATTCCATTTCCGCGGTATTGCCTTCTCTTAAGCCGCCGCCGAAATACCAGACGAATACCGGAAGCTTTTCACCGGCATCGCACGCCGGGGTCCAGATGTTTAGGACCAGGGAATCTTCGGACATCTCAATCTCGGGATCCACATTCCATTCTCTGGAATAGATGTTGTCCTTGTCCAGGCCGGGGATATGCTGCATGGAAATCGGAGCAAATTTGTAGCATTGCAGTACGCCTTCCCAGTCCTGGGCCGGCTGAGGCGCTCTCCAGCGGTTCTGTCCCGTCGCCGGAGCCGCATAGGGTACGCCCTTGAACGCAGTAATCCTCGGATCTGCCGCCGGCAGTCCTTCTACCCAACCGTTTTCTGTCTTCACCTTTCTTAACATTTCTTTCTCCTCCTATTATTTCATATAATAGAGCAACTCCTGCTTTCCATTGTAGATCACCGGGCATCATTTTTAAATACTCTTCTCTTAATTAATGGTCCGCTTTTTGAACTTCTGCGCACTCTTCTCCGGGCAGTTTCTCCCCCTCCTGCCTTTTTCTTCCCCAAGGGCAGAAAAAGCCGAAAACCTATCAAAAAACCAAATTATAATAACTGATAAATTAGGAATCATTTTTATTCCGGCGGAATCAACACGGTTGAACAGACCGTGTGAGTTAAAAACTGACCCGGCAGAAGAACCGCCGACGTGACCCTTCGCCGTTGAAAACCTGCCGCATTCTCAAATCCGGACTGTGGGTCCCGCTCAACTCAGCAAGTTTTGTGATCAAAACTCGCTTCGGTTCGCGGAAAATTCTGGTATGGTAGACGCAGAATTTTCCCC
>CADBNF010000018.1 GCA_902796005.1 uncultured Lachnospiraceae bacterium
AGAACAGTAACATTACTCACAGCTCTCCTTCTTCTCGGCAGTCTTCTTGCAGGCTGCGGCCAGACGGCGGTAAATACAGCAGGAAGCAGTTCCGGGGAGACTGCGGCCGGGATAAGCAGTGAAGACCTTTCTATTCAGGAACAGGTAAGCAGTGAAAGCCTTTCCGTACAGGAGCAGGTAAGCAGCACGGACCTTGCGACAGTATCTGAAGAGGAAGCGGAAGGTGTACCGTATATCAGGAATATTGAACTGGATGCCGGGCAGAAAGAGCTCATAGAAAATACATTGTTGGAAAAAGCGTATAAATTCACTATAGATCCTGATAAAAACATGGGGGCTATCTGGTGTAGAATTTATTACGACGGTAAACTGGAAGAAGAAACAGAGCATTCATTTATCGGATTCCCACTAACCGTTTATTTTTCAAAAACATGGGATATGGTGGAATTCCTGATTGCAGAAGGAGAGTATGATTATAGTTCCTGCCTTGAGTTTGATACAGATGCAGTGATATCTGCATCGAAGAATTCACACACTATGGTACCGGAGGAGATTTACTTAAATCAGGAAATACTCGAGCTGGATAAGGAAACACCTTTCCTTATACTGGCCTGGCAGAATGAATACCCGGGCCGCCCGGTCGCTCTCACTGATTACAAAGGGGCGGATTCGGACATCAGCGATTATGCATGTTTTATTGTATTGTCTGTGCTTGTAAAAAGTTGAAAACAGGCGGGGCCAATTGGCCCCGCCTTGTGTTTATCCATAATTCTCTTTCAGGTACTTCATCGCCTGCACATAGCCGTCAAAGCCGAGGCCCTTGAAGGTTTTGACGCAGGCCATGCCGGCATAGCTGATGTGGCGGAAGGCTTCTCTTTCGGAGATGTCCGACAGGTGCACCTCCACCGCAGGGATGGATACAGCCTTCAGGGCATCCAGAATGGCGATGCTGGTGTGGGTGTAGGCGCCGGGATTGATGACGATACCGTCAAATACGCCGTAGGCTTCCTGTATCTTATCCACCAGGTCTCCCTCATGGTTGGACTGGAAACATTCCACCTCCAGCCCCTCTTCTTCTGCCGTCTGCGCAATCAGCGCCAGCAGCGCCTTGAAATCCTGCTTTCCGTAGATATCCGGCTCCCGGATACCCACCATATTGATGTTCGGTCCGTTAATCACCAGTATTCTCATTCGCCAGCCTCCCGGATAATCCATTCTTTAAAAGAGGTAAGAACCTGTACTGCGGTATCTTCTATCCGCCTGTCATTGCTCACCGTAAAATCCGCATACCGCTCATAATAAGGGGTCCGTTCCCGCAGAAGCTCCGCAAGGTTCCTGCCCTGGGACAGAGGCCTGTCTTCTATGGGCAGTTTGGAGGTATCCCGCTGCAGCCAGACGATGACGCCGTTCTGGTGCAGGGCCGGATAGTTGGCGGGCCGCAGCACCGCGCCGCCGCCGGTGGCGATGATGATGCCGGAATGCTTGCCGGCTTCGGCAATAGCCGCCGCTTCGATATCCCGGAAGGCCGCTTCCCCTTTTTCCAATATCCAGTCTGCCGGGGTTTTGCCCGTCTTTTCCGCGATCAGCAGGTCGATGTCCAGCACTTCCCGGTGCATTTTCTCTCCCAGATAATCCGCCACAGTGGTCTTACCGCAGCCGGGCATACCGATAAGCACCAGGTTGATGCTGTCCGCCATAAGAAGCCGGGCAACCTCCAGCACCTTGCTCTCCGCTATTTTCTCACCGGTAAAGCTTTCGCTGCTCTTCGCCGCCTGGGCCGCCAGCATGTACAGGCCGTTGAAGGCCGGAAGCTTTAATTCCTCCGCCTGCAGCAGCAGTGCGGTTCTGGCCGGATTGTAGATGAGGTCGAAAACGGCCGTCAGCTTCGGCAGCTGCTCCAGGTCCAGGGCCTGCTCCCCGTTGTTCGGGTACATGCCCAGGGGCGTGGTATTTACAAGGATTTCCGCGTCCGCATGCCTGTCCAGGTTGGTATAGTTGTCCTCGCCCCTGCGGCTGATGATGACCGGATTTGCGCCGAAGCTTTTCAGGGCATGGCAGACCGCCGGACAGGCGCCGCCGTTGCCCAGCACCAGGACTTTTTTCCCGGTTAAAGCAATGCCGGATCTGCGCAGGGTTTCCGCAAAGCCGTAAGCGTCCGTATTGTCTCCGAAGATGCTTCCGTCCGCCCTTTTTACCAGGGTATTGACGCTGCCGACCGTTCGGGCAGTCTCCGACAGCTCGTCCACAAAGGGAATCACCGCCTTCTTGTAGGGAATGGTCACATTCAGGCCGTCCCAGCTGCCGTGCCGGACAAATTCCTCCAGCTCCTCCTCGGATTTCTCATACAAATCGTAGGCATACGCACCGTACTGCCGGTGGATAAAGGGGGAGTAGGAATGCTCCAGCACCTTCCCCAAAAGGCCGCATTTCTTCATCAGAGCACCTCCTCATAGCTTCCGAAATACCGGAAGGTTTCACACACGTGGGGAAGCTCTTCCATAACCCTTAAGAATCTGGGAGAATTTACCGGAACATCCAGGTCAAAGTAAAAGGTAAATTCAAATTCCCGGGAGGGCTGCGGCCGGCTTTCCAGCTTGTTTAAATTTACGCCGCAGGCGTAAATCCTGGCCAGTACCTTGTACAGGGAGCCGGGCTTGTGGGGAAGGGTCACCATCAGGCTGGTCCGGTCCGCGCCGGGATAAATCTCCATCTGCCCGGCGATGCAGATAAACCGGGTGTAGTTGTTGTCCGTATTCTGCACGGAGGCCTTCAGCACGTTTAAATCATAGTATTCTGCGCAGAGCCTGGAGGACAGGGCCGCCATATCCTTTCTGCCAGACTGGGCCACCATCTTGGCCGCCAGGGCCGTATTCTCGCAGGGAATCACACGGACGTTTTTCAGGGACTGCAGGAAATCCGAGCACTGGGCGATGGCCTGCTCGTGGGAGTAAATCTCCCGGATGTCCGACAGCTCCACGCCTTCATTGGCCAGCAGGTTGTGCTCCACCTTCAGGCGGATGCTGCGGACAATGCTGAAATTATGCCTGGCCATCAGGTCGTAAACCGCGTTCACCGAACCCGCCGTACTGTTCTCGATGGGAATGATGCCGTACCGGCACAGGCCCTTTTCAATGGCGGTAAATACCGCGTCAAAGCTGTCGAAAAACAGAATATTCGCGTTGGAGAACAGCCGCTCGCAGGCCAGCTGGGAGTTGGCGCCCTCCACACCCTGGCAGGCAACGGTTGCATACTCCGGAAATGCGGAATCCATATTCTGCACCGCCTGCCGGAGCTCCTCCGTCAGCCTCTGCCTCCCGCCTTCGGTATCGTGCCGGTAGCTTTTGGACAGCTCCAGGACCTGGGAGTAGATAAGGGGCAGGTAATCCCGCATCTCCTCCGGACTATCCTCCAGTGCCTGGTTCAGGATCTGCCGGTTGGCCATTGCCCGGGTTTCCGGCGTATTCTCTTCTTTTCTTGCTTTCTCAAGACCGGCGGAAAGGGTCATTCTTTCCCGGAAAAGCTTCAGCATTTCCCGGTCTGTTTCCGCAAGCCTGTTTTTCAGTTCCTCATATCCCATAAATCCGATATTTCCTTTACTGCTGTATCGTTTTTCTGCTGCGGTCCTTCGCTGTCATTTGGGCAAAAGCCGCTGTAAATCATCAAAAAATCCCGGATAGGATTTCTCCGTACATTCGGCCTCATCAATCGTCACCGGCTCCTCGCATAAAGAGGCCGCCGCTGCTGCCGCCATGGCGATGCGATGGTCTTTGAAGGAAGAGACTTCGCCGCCCTTAAGCTGCTTTTTCCCGCGGATGACGAGCCCGTCTGCCGTCTCTTCTATCTCCGCGCCTAAATCAGTAAGCATCCTGCAGGATGCCGCAAGCCGGTCGCTTTCCTTTATCCGAAGCCGTTCGGCATGGATGATTTCGGTTGTGCCCGCCGCTCCCGCGGCCAGAACTGCCAGAACCGGCACCAGGTCGGGGACATTTGCCGCATCGATGGTGATGCCGGACAAAGCCTTCTTCCGCACCATCACCGTATCGTCCGCCGTTAATACCTCCGCGCCGAAGCGGGTAAGGATGGACAGAATCGCCTTATCGCTCTGGGCAGAGGCCGGATTCATCCCGGTAAGGGTGATGCCTTTTTCGGAAAAGGCCCCCATCACCAGGAAAAACGCAGCGGAGGACCAGTCCTTTTCCGCCTGCATTTTCCCGGCGCAGGCATACTGCTGGCTGCCGGGTATCCGGTACTGCCAGCCCTCCCGCTCATAACGGATGCCGGCCTGCTTCAGGGCCTCCTCTGTCATCCGGATGTAGCTTTCCGACTCCACCTCTCCGGTGACGGTCAGGGTACTGCCGCCGGTAAGCAGGGGCAGGGCAAAGAGAAGGCCGGAAATATACTGGGAGGAGATATTGCCGGGAACGGAAAAGCTGCCCGCCCTCAGGCTTCCTGCACAGTGCAGAAGCGCCTCTTCCTCCCAGATCTCCATGCCGTGGCGGGTCAGCTCCCTGACCAGATCCTCCAGCGGCCGCTTCGAAAGCCTGCCCTCCCGGTGAAAGACCGCCTTTACGCCCAGGGCCCCGCACAGGGGCAAAAGGAAGCGCAGGGTAGAACCGCTTTCCCGGCAGTACAGATGCCTTTCCCCGCTCTCCTGTCCGGCAGCCCCTATCGGCTGCACCTCTATCCGCCTGTCCGAAAGCCGGATAGCCGCGCCGAGTGCATTCAGGCAGTCCATGGTTGCATTTATGTCAACCGATATGCCGTCCGTCAGGATAACGCTCTCCTTATCCGACAGGGCCGCGCAGATAAGCAGCCTGTGCAGCTGGGATTTGGAGGAGGGCACGCTTACCCTGCCCGTGCGCGGTCCATTTTCCACCGTCATGTTCATCCTATATCTCCTGCTTCCGCCCAACCCTTAAGGTCCGCGGTTTCCACTTTTTCGATTCTGCACCTTCCGACGGCCTCCGGCACGATGAGGCTGATGATTCTGCCCCGGTTCTTCTTGTCGGAAAGCACCGCGGTCAGCACCGCCTCCACCGGATACTGCATGTCAGCGGGCAGCTGATAGGCCGCAAGCATCGAAAGCAGATCCGTAAGCACCTCTTCGCCGCAGATGCCTTTTTTCACCGCCGCCCGGGTGATGGCGGCCATGCCCATGGCCACGCCCTGCCCGTGCAGGATACCGAAGCCGCTGCAGCTTTCTGCCGCATGGCCGAAGGTGTGTCCGAAATTCAGCATCATCCGTACACCGGTGTCAAATTCATCCTGCCGGACTACCTCCGCCTTCAGCTGTACGCAGGTGCCGATCACCTCTTCATACTGCGCCTTTACCGGCGTTTTTGCAAGGGAATCAAAGAAGTCCCTGGAGGAAATCATGGCTGTTTTTATTACCTCCGCGCAGCCGCAGCGGTACTGCTCCTCCGGCAGGGTATCCAGGGTTTCAATATCGCACAGGACCAGGGAGGGCTGGTGAAAGGCGCCGACCTGGTTTTTCCCTGCGGACAGGTCCACTGCTGTTTTTCCGCCCACGGAGGAATCCACCGCCGCCAGAAGGGTTGTGGGCAGCTGGATAAAGGGAATGCCCCGCTGGTAGGTGGCCGCCGCAAAGCCGGCCAGGTCACCCACGACGCCGCCGCCCAAGGCGGCCACGATGTCCCCTCTGGTGACGTGGGCTTCGCACATGGTTTCCAGAAGCTGCCCGTAGACGGCCAGGTTCTTGTTCTGCTCGCCGTGGGGGAAGACAAAAGTGAGGACCTTGTATCCGGCGGCCTCCAGCGCATTTACGGTCCGCTCCCCGTAGAGGGGAAAGACGTTGTCGTCGGAGACAAGCACCACGGTTTCGGCCTTTGATACCTGCCGGAGGTATTCGCCGCTCTTTGCCAGCAGGCCTTTTCCGATTATTACGTCATAGCTTCCGGAGGCCTGTACGGTTATGGTTTTCATCAGCCGTCCACCTCTTCCTTGGCCTTCTTTCCTTCTGCCAGCAGCCGCTTAAGGGTCTCCGCGTCATTGTCCTTCAAAGCCTGTTCATACTGCTGCAGGCTGCCGATGAGGGTATCGATTTCCCGGATCAGGTTGTCCCTGTTTTCCAGGAAAAGCTCCGTCCACATGCCCGGATTCAGCCAGGCCACCCGGGTCATATCCTTGTAGCTGCCGGCGGAAAAGCCGAAATGCTCCCTGGCCGTGGGGCTTTTGATATAGGCATTGCTGACTACGTGGGCCAGCTGGGAGGTAAATGCAATGATTTCGTCGTGTTTTTCCGCTGTGGTCACGGAGATTTTCCCGAAGCCCGCGGGCTTTAACAGGGTTTTGATCCGGTCCAGCAGACGGATGTTGTCAAATTCCGGCGGCACGATCACCATGGGCTGGCCGTCATAGAGGTCCTCCCGGGCGTATTTGAAACCGGAAAACTGGGTGCCCGCCATGGGGTGGCCGCCCACATAGAGGAAGCCGTATTTTTCCGCGGCCGCCCGGCCGACGCCGGTAATCACCCGTTTTGTGCCGCAGCAGTCGATCACCACGGGATGGCTGCCGATATAGGGGCCTTCCTCCTCCAGGAATGCTGCCGTGGTCTTCGGATAGGCGCACAGCAGGATCAGATCACACTCTGAAAGGCGTTCCCTTGTCAGTTCACTGTCCACCGCGCCGGAAAGCCGGGCAAAGCTCAGCGTAGCCTGATCGATATCCGAAGCCAGTACCGTATGGCCTTCCCGCTGGTAGGCCTTTGCAAAGGAGCCGCCGATAAGGCCGAGTCCTACAACACCGACGATCATGCGATCACCTCCCGTACCGCCTTGATTCTCTTCACAAGGGCCGTGTAATCCTCCGGCGTCATGGACTGGGCACCGTCGCACAGGGCGTGGATCGGGTCATTGTGCACCTCAATCATGATGCCGTCGGCGCCGCAGGCGGTGGCCGCCATGGCCATGGGCGGCACCATCCTGGCCATACCGGTGGCATGGCTGGGGTCTACGATAACCGGCAGGTGGGAAAGCTCATGCAGCATGGGCACGGCGGAGATATCCAGGGTGTTGCGCATGTAATCGCTGTAGGTGCGGATGCCCCGCTCGCACAGGATAACCTTCTCGTTGCCGTTGGACATGATGTATTCCGCGCTCATCAGCAGCTCCTTCAGGGTGCCTGCCAGGCCTCTCTTCAGAAGAATCGGCTTGTCGATACGGCCCAGTTCCTTTAAAAGGTCATAGTTCTGGGTATTTCTGGCGCCGACCTGCAGCACGTCCACGTCCTCGAACAGGGGAAGGTCAGAGATATTCATGATTTCCGTCACGAAGGGAAGACCTGTCTCTTCTCTTGCGATTTTCAGGAGCTCGATGCCTCTGGCCCCCAGTCCCTGGAAATCATAGGGAGAGGTCCTGGGTTTGAAGGCGCCGCCCCGGAAAAGATTTGCGCCGGCTGCCTTTACCGCTTTGGCCACCGTGACAATCTGCTCCTCGGTCTCCACCGAACAGGGTCCGGCGATGAGGCAGAAGTTTCCGCCGCCGATTTTCACGTCGCCCACCTCGATGACCGTATCCTCCGGATGGAATTTCCGGTTGCTGCTCTTGAAGGTCTCGGTTACCCGTTTCACGGAATCCACGATATCCAGGCTGTCGATGAGCTCGATATCCACCTGGGTGGTGTCCCCGATAAGCCCCAGCACAGTCTGAAATTCCCCGTTGGAGATGTGCACCCCGAGGTTCATGCCCTTAAGCCAGTCGATGAGCTGCCGTTTTCTTTCTTCCTTTACGTTCGGTTTCAGTACGATAATCATTTTTTTGTGCTCCTGTTCAGATATTGCTGTAGTGGAGGAAGCCTTTTATGCTTCCTTTTAACCGCTGCCCGGCAAAGCGGGCAAATAAAAAATGCGGCCCAGGTTAATCTGTGCCGCATCCGGTTCATGCTTTTAACGGAAAGTCATGACTTATCTGCACCGCAAATCAACCTTACCCGAAGGACCGGTAAAGCTAAAATAAAAGTAATAATATGCGGTGCTGTTCATGGTGTTCATGACATTCTCCTGTTTCGCGCTTTTCCACTGTAAAGCGCAACCATTTATTGACGCGAGTATACTCCTAATTCATTTCCGTGTCAAGTCCCGCGAAAAAAAATTTTGTCCTCTCCTTCAGACAGCGGATTTATTCCCGAAAAAAAGAGAGAAGCCCTGGTGATCAGCCAGGGCTCTCCCTTAGTACATAGCAGGAAATTTTATGTTACAGAGGATTAACTCAGAACATCTGATTGATGAATTATTCGGGATCGCCGAAGAATTCCTTGCTCATTCTGTCGATATTCTCTGAAATCTTGTCATATACACCCGGGAAGGTGGACATGGCCAGACCCTGAGAACCGCAGGGGATGTAGAACTTGGTGCCGTAAGCGCGGCAGGACTCTTCTACCTTCTCAGCGATGATTTCATCGGTGGTCTGCGGGAAGTCTACGGTAGCGCTGTCGATACCGCCCATGATGGTGATCTTTCCGCCGTACTCTTCGATGATCTTCGGGATGTTGTTGGTTCTCATGGTGCCCTGCCAGATGTCGATGCCCATCTCGATCATGTAGGGAACGAGGGTCTCCGCATAGGAATCGGAGTGATGTACGATGATCTCTACGCCGTTCTCTTTGGCGCATCCGTATACTCTCTTATAGGGCTCAAGGAAGAACTCTTCGAAGGTATCGGGAGCCATGAAAGTGGAGATCTGGCTGCCCCAGTCATCGTGCTGGAAATATGCATCGGGTTTGAAGTATTTGCAGAAGCATTTTGTATGCTCAACCATCAGATCCGTAATCGTATCGATCAGCTCGTGCATCTCATCGGGATACAGAAGAAGGTTCATGCAGGCATCGTCAACGCCCATCAGATAATGACACTGTTCCCAGATACCGGGCGCATAGAACTGGGTAGCGAAATATTCGTCACGATCAATGTCCTCGGCGAACTTTACAAAGGGAGCCCAGGAAGCTTCGTCGGTGGGGAAGGTCGGAACCTTAACCTGATTCTTCCAGTCTTCGATATCGGTGATTACCTTGTGCTCGGCATCATGTACCGGGAAAGCGCCGGGTGTTCCTTCCGGCCAGGATTTGTAAACGCCCCAGGCATCCTGAACAAGCGCTTCGCCGTATGCGGGCTGTCTGCTCTGTACGGTCAGAGGAGTGGCATAGAGCATTTTGAACGGCTCGAACTGTTTTACGTAGCGGTCCGGATGGCCGCCCCTGATGGTCTCAAGTAAATTCTGTTTAATAGACAGCATAAAATTTCCCTTTCTTTAATAATCAGGTATTGTTTATTTGGTATTGTTGATTATAACAAATAATTCGGAAAAAGTAATATTGAATTTTTATAATATCACGGTCTTCAAATGGTAAGTTCTGCTAAAGGCTCTGAAAAATTCATTTCACCTTCGCATATTTTTTCGTCGTGGCCTCCGCCGCGTCCAGGTCGGCAAAGCCGTATTCCTGCATGGTGGCGGTCATGATGGCCAGCATCATGTTCGTTCCCTCGTCCAGCAGCTTATGGCAGAGTTCCTGCAGCATCACCAGGGTTCTCTCGGAATAGGTGTGCAGCTCTCCCCGCAGATAGGTCTCGTAGGAGGTCTGGCCGTACCGCTCGTCCGTGGTATGGATAACCCGGTTGCCTGCAGCCACATATGGGTATTTTGCCGCGTACTCCTCCATCCATTTCACCTGGATGGGCACGATATCGTCGATGGCTTCCTGGGCCCTTTCGGTGGGATGCAGCAGCAGCTCCTCCAGCTCGGCAAATTTGGCCGGGGCGGTGTCCGCCATCATCCAGGCGTATTTCTCCGCCAGGAGGTTGCGTCCTGCAAAGACCGCATTGTCCACGTCGATGGTATAGCTGTCAATGAGGGCTTCCGGCCAGAGGACGAACTGGCTCTTCCGCATGATGAAAAAGGTTGTCCGGTCGTCCTGACAGCTGGCTCTTCCGCCTTCGTTGTGCACGTCCTGGAAGCACTCCCACTCCTTTTCCACCAGATTCATTTTCTTTTCTTCAAGGGTAAGCATCTTCTGTTTCCTCCCGTTTCTCGTAATCTTCCCGCAGCATCAGAACCGGCCGATGTTCTTTGCGATAAGATATGCCGTGGTGGTGGCCTCCGTGATGTTCTTCGGGGCCACGCAGTCGCCGATAAAGTATACCTCCGGCGCGCAGTAATTCAGGGCAACGGCTTCCTCGGTCAGCGGCCTCTGGCCTACGGCGAAGATCACGTTGTCGGCGTCGAAGAAGGCTTCCTTTCCTTCGCACTCACAGAGCACGCCCTTATCGGTAATCTCCTTTGCCTGGGTGTTGAAATGCATGTCCAGGCCGCGCTTTTTGATTTCCACCCGTACGCCGGACATATGCAGGAAATTCCCGCCGTCGTTCATGTGGTCGGTCATCTCGATGACGGTCACCTTCTTGCCGGCGGCTGCCAGATGAAGGCCGAGCTCGATGCCCACAAGACCGGCGCCAAGGATGGCAATCTTCTCGCCCAGCTCATCCACTCTTGCATAGGCATCCTGGGCGGTCATGCAGTTTTTGCCGTCCGCGCCTTTAATCTTCGGGGTAACCGGCACGGCGCCAAGGGCAGCGATGATAACGTCGGGCTTCAGCTCCTGCGCCAGCTCCGGTGTAACCGCGGTATTTAAGCGAACCTCAATGTTCGGGTTCTTTTCAACCTTCTCCGCCTGCTGGTTCAGATAATAATCAAGGTTCTTCTTGAAATCAACCTTTTCCTCGCAGCGAAGCACGCCGCCGAACCGGCCGGTTTTCTCGCAGAGGACCACGCTGTGGCCTCTGTCCGCCAGGGTCAGAGCAGCCTCCATGCCGGCTACGCCGCCGCCGGCCACCAGCACCTTTTTCACCTGTTTAACCACAGGCGCTTCGTACTTCGTCTCCATCTCCCGGCCGCTTTCCGGATTAATCGCGCAGTAGGGCTCGCCGTTGGTCAGCTCGCTGGAGAAGCAGGAAAGGCAGCGGAGGCATTTCTTCGCTTCCTTCTCCCTGCCGGTACGGATAAGGGTGGGGAAATCGGGCTCGCAGATAAATTCCCTGGCCATTTCCACCACATCCGCCTTGCCGGAGGCAATCAGCTCTTCCATCAGATCCGGATCAGACAGGGCGCCGATAGTGGCCACCGGGGTGCTTACCTGCTTTTTGATCTCCGCCGCCAGCCAGGTGTTGCAGCCGTCCTTCTGGAACATGGAGGGATGGGTAACGGTAAAGACTTCATCCACCTCGTGGTTGCCGGCGGACACGTGGATCAGCTCGCAGTGGCCCTCCAGCTGCTTCGCCACGGCAATGCCGTTTTCGATGCCGAAGCCGCCGTCATAGCATTCGCTGCCGCTTATCCTGACCTCGATGGGGAAGCTGGCACCCAGGCGGCGGTGAATGCCGTCGCAGATAGCCAGCAGCATACGGCAGCGGTTTTCAACTGCCGCACCGCCCCATTTGTCGGTACGGGTATTGGTAATCGGAGAAAGGAACTGATGCAGCATCCAGCCGTGGCCTGCATGAACCAGCACCATGCCGAAGCCTAAGGATTTGGCCAGGGCCGCGGCGTCTATGTACTTCTGAATGGTCCGCTCGATGATTTCCTCGGGCATCTGCGGCACCAGCCGGTCGCCTACCATCATCTCCACCGGCGCAAAGGCCGCGCCTTTGGACTCGCCGCCGAACATGCTCAAGGACCGGTTGGCGAACATGCCTGCGTGCTGCAGCTCGATGGTGGGCACCGCGCCGTAGCCCTTCACCTCCGCGGCAATCCTGCCAAGACCCGCCGTAATGCCCGGCGCGTCCATGGCCAGGTGGGCGTCACCGCCCCGGCCGTATTCGCCGTCCACCACGCATTCCATCGTGGCAACGGAGGCCGCGCCGCCTCTGGCTCTTCTGCCGTAATAGGCTGCCGCGCCGTCATTGATATAACCGTCCATATTGGTGTTCAGGTAGCCGGTGGGTGAAGCAAAGATCCGATTGCGGAACAGCTGGTTTCCCAGTTTTATCGGCTCAAACAGATGGGGGTATTTGTAATCGCTGATCATTTTTCTTCTCCTTGTATATGCGCTTCAGGATTGGTTTTATTTTGTGAAAATTTTATCACGGACGCAGACATAAATCAACAAATAAGTCCGAAGATAGATGCTGCGCAGGATCGTCCTCATACCTGTTGTCCTGTAAAATGTAAAAACAGCAGGATATATAAATACATCCTGCTGTCTTTCCTTTTTCCAGGGACTTATTCAGTAGATGACCACCTTCAGGCCGTAGCTTTCGGTGATTTCCTTCATGTGCTCCATCTTCTCCGCGGAGGGCGGAACCGCCGCCGCCACCGGCGTATCGCTGATGCGCAGGTGCTTGGTTACCCCGAGGGAATGATAGGGAAGAAGCTGGACAAATTCCACCGCCTCATCCCCCAGCTGTTCCTTACAGAATTTCGCTGTGGCATGCATGTTCTCGTCGTTGTCGTTGAACATGGGGATGATGGGTACGCGGATTTCAAACCGCGCGCCGGCCTTTGCCGCCTTCACCGCATTTTCCAGGATGACGGTATTGGGTACCTTCACCATACCCAGGTGCTTTTCATTGTCCATGTGCTTGAGATCCAGCAGGAACACATCCACATAGGGCATAACCGCCTCCACGTTCTCCCAGGGAGTAAAGAAGGTGGTATCCAGTGCCGTGTGCACACCCTTCTCCTTCAGCTTTTTCAGCACCTCAAGGGTGAAGGGCATCTGGCTTAAGGCCTCGCCGCCGGAGATGGTCACGCCGCCGCCTGAGCTGTCGAAGTAGGCCTTGTCCTTCATTGCCTTCTTCACCAGGGCGTCCACGGTATAATCCTCGCCGCAGATGTACAGGGCCTTGGGATAGCAAAGCTCGGCGCATTTGCCGCAGTTGTCGCAGAGATCCCTCTTGACGTGGATCTGCTGGACAATGCTTTTCACCGTGCCGTCCTCATTCATGTCCTTGCGGGTTTCGCCGTATTCAATGGCATTCTTCGGGCAGGCCTTGATGCATTTGTCCTTACACTGGTCCGTACCGACGCAGCGCATGGCAATCCAGGAAAGCTGGGGCTCGAAAAGCTGGGATTCCGGACTGTGGCACCAGGGGCAGCGAAGGGGACAGCCCTTTAAGAACACCGTGGTTCTGATGCCCGGGCCGTCGTGTACGGAAAAAGGCTGGATGTCATAGACTCTTCCTGTTAATTCAGCCATACTCAATCCTTTCGTAAACAACTCCCATCCGTACCCTTTCCGGGATGCGGATGGGAGTTTTCAGTCAGTTAAATTGTCGCTTTACCGATTATCAGCCAAGCTGGTTCTCGGTTCTGGCAATAATGTCGTTCTGCAGGTCCTTGCTCATGTCAACGAAGTATGCGGAATAGCCGGCGATACGTACAACCAGATCCTTGTAGGCGGAGGGATCTTCCTGCGCCTTACGCAGGGTTGCGGTATCAACTACGTTGTACTGGGTCTCCATGCCGCCGTTGGCGAAGTAGGCCTTGGTCATGGCAACAACCTTTGCAATACCTTCATCATTGGAAACTACTGACGGATGCAGACGCAGGTTCAGCGCGATACCGTCCATGTAGTGGTGATGATCGTAGCATGCGCAGGAGGTAAATACTGCGGTCGGGCCGTTCTTGTCGAAGCCCTGAACCGGTGAGGAACCGTCGGCGATGGGATCGCCCAGCTTACGGCCGTCCGGGGTAGCCCAGGTGATACGGCCCTGACGGATGTGGTCGGAAGCGCCGTACAGACCGGACTTGTAAACCTTGGATCTGGAGCTGGATACGGTCTGGCAGATCTCGTAGTACAGGTCGTTGATCCACTTGCCTTCCACGTCAGCATAGGGATCGCCGTTGCCGTAGTGCGGAACCACAGACTTAACCTGCTCACGAAGATCTTCATAGCCTTCCCAGTTGGCCATAACGGCATCGTACAGCTCTCTGGTGGTGCAGAGCTTCTTGTCGAAGCACATGTACTTGATGGTGTTCAGGGAGTCTGCAACGGTGGAAAGACCGGTAGCGGTGCAGCCGAAGCTGTTGTACTTCGCGCCGCCCCAGGATACATCGAGGCCGCTTTCCATACAGCCTTCCACGGACATGGAAAGTGCGGGCTGGCAGTTGTCGGCCAGGGCGATTTCCTCTGCGTAGCAGTGCATGGAGGCAAACATCTGCTGGATGTAGTAACCCATCTTACGAACGGCGTCACGTACCTGCTCGATGTTCTCCATCTCATACAGATAGCCGGTGTGCAGTCTGCACTGATAGCCGTTCAGCGGGTTGATACCATTGTTGATGGCCATATCAAAGATGATGGACCAGAAGGCGGAGCCGTGGGGCGGGCAGCCGTTGGGAGCCGGGAAGTCGTTGCCGCAGCCGACGATTTCCTGACAGCCGATGATACCGTAGTCACGGGCATCCTCCAGGGAGAAGCCAACTTCCTTGATCAGGCCGGGGATGATAACTTCATCGTTCTGGTACAGGGGAAGGCCGCCGACCATCTTGGAGGTCTCCACTGCGCAGGACCACAGCTCATCCGGGGTATTCTTGTTGAAACGAAGGGAAATGGTGGGATCATGCAGCTCGAGACGGGCTACGGTCTCCAGTACCATGTAGGTTACGGGGTTGGTGGCATCTTCACCGGTCTTGGGATCAACGCCGCCGATGGTGGTATGCTGCCAGGTGTTGCCTACACCGGTGGTGTCCGCAACAACTTCAGGCGCAATGCCGTAGAAGCAGTTGGCCTTCAGGAAGAACATATCCACAAGCTCCTGGGCCTCGTCCATGGTGATGGTGCCTTCTTCCAGATCCTTCTTCAGGAACGGCCAGGTGTACTGGTCGAAACGTCCCAGAGCAGCGGAAGGATTGGAGGTCTCGGCAATATGGAATACCTGATAGCTCATGTAGGCCTGCAGGCACTGACGGAAGGTGGTGGCGGGCTTTTCGGAGATCCAGTACAGATCCTCCGCCATTCTTTCAAGCTCTGCCTTACGCTTTTCATCGGTGCATTCGGCAGCCTTTGCCTTACAGGCATCGCCGTATCTCTTTACGAAAATCATCGCTGCGTCAGCGGTAATCTGAATGGCCTTGTAGAAGCTGTACTTCTTCGCATCCTGTCCGAAGAGTTTGCCGTAATGGGCATCCAGCCATGCGGTGGCTTCGTCATAGATGGCCCTGTAACCGGTGTTGATGATCTTCTTGTAGCCGGCAACCAGATGGCCTAAGGGCAGGCTGTAGGGCGGGATGAAGCCGGGCTGTCCGGGCATCAGATAGGAGGTGGCAGCCGTGCCAGCCAGCTCTTCATAGAAATCCGGAAGGGAAGCGGTCACTCTGTCGGAGGTGTTCTCTTTGTCCTTCCAGTATTCCTTCATCTCATCCATCTTCTTTAAGGTGTCGGGATGGATTCTGGCGGGAGCAAGCGCGGTATCCGGAGAATGATAGAAACCGTCATCCTGCATTTTCCACAGGCCGGATTTTACCAGGCCGGCGATCCAGTGATCGTTCATGGAGCCGCCGAATTCGCCGCACTCCGGATAGCCGGAGCTGGAGAACATGTATTTGCCCTTGCCGCCGACGATAAGCTCGGTATCACCGATGAAGCAGGTGCATTTCTCTGCCCAGTCATGCTGCGCATAAGCCTTTTTCAGAATCGGAATCATCGCTCCGAGTCTTTTGTACGCCTCGGTGATGATCTCACCGCGCTCGGAATCGTAGGTCAGGACACGATTCCGGATCTGGTACCGGTAATCAGCAACCCGGGGCGTAATCTCTCTGAATTTGTACATAAAAATCTCCTTTCACATCTGGTTTCTCCCGGAATACCGGGATATATTACAAAAACCATTACTATGTTATCTGCTGTACCCTGCGGAAGCGCAGATCACCCCGCAGTTTACAGTCATATATATAATAACAGGAAGAATAGCTGTTTTCATCGGAAAACTTCTTAACAGGCAAGAATATTTTACAGGTTGTCTTTCGGTAATCATTGGTGCCGTTCTTTTTTTATTTGTAATATTTTACAATTTTTTCCGCTTTCATGGACTGCCGGACGGCTCCCCCGGCATTGTGCCTGCGTTTCTTTCTCTTTCCTGCTGTAATTTACAAATTTACTCTTTGTTTCCCATCGGATCTTTAGTATAATTGACGGCAGAAGAACATTTTTGCAATTCTCTGCATAAGGAAGGAGGCGTACGGCTGAAGCGCCGTATCAGAAAAAATGACAAACAAATATCCTCATCTTTTCAGCCCGATTATTCTGGGCGGCCAGGTTTTCCGGAACCGTATCTTCAACGCGCCTACCGGCGTGGCCCTGGAGCCCGAACGCTACAGCACCAGCTATTACGAGCGCAAGGCCTTAGGCGGCGCGGCTTCGGTCTGCGTAGGAGATGCCTGCCCGAATATCGCGGGACGGGCCCGCCAGTCCCAGATCAACATCTGGAACACGGATGCCAGGCAGAGCCTGACCAACATGGCCCATTCCATCACCCGCCACGGCGCGGTGGCCTCCATGGAGATCCTGGACGCCGGCAACTGCGCCAGCTTTTCCGCAAGCCTGGGCTACGAGCTCTACGGCCCGGTGGACGGTGTGGCCATGGACGGCACGCCCATTCATATGATGACCGAGGACAAGATCATGGAAGCCATCGAGCAGCATGCCCGGGCGGCCCTCTACTGCAAGATGTGCGGCTACGGCATGGTCACCATCCACGGCGGCCACGGCTGGCTCATCACCCAGTTCCTGTCCAATGAAAACACCCGTACGGACCGCTGGGGCGGCGACATTGAAGGCCGGGCCCGTCTGGCGGTGGCCATCATCGACCGTATCCACCAGTACTGCGGCGAGGATTTCCCGGTGGAAATCCGTATCGTAGGCGACGAGGTCTATGAGGGCGGCTACCACATCGAGCGGGGCATCGCCCAGGCTCTGCAGCTGGAAGGCCACGCGGACCTGATCCATGTATCCACCGGCAGCCACGAACGGATGGAGGTCTTCACCATTACCCATCCGAACATGTTCCTGCCCGACGGCTGCAACGCCCATTATGCCGCGGAGATCAAGAAGCATGTGAAGACCACCCCCATCGCCACCGTAGGCGCCCTTTCCGAGCCGGAACAGCTGGAAGAGCTGATTGCCTCCGGACAGGTGGACGTGGTGGAAATGGCCAGAGGCCTGATGTGCGATCCGGACCTGCCCATCAAGCTGCAGACCGGACACGACGACGAAGTCCGCAAATGTATGCGCTGCCTCTACTGCTTCTCCAAGCACATGAAGTCCGACATCATGAACTGCGCCATCAACCCCGAGCTGGGTCACGAATACGAAAACAACACCTGGCCCGCGCCGAAGGTTCTGAAGAAGGTACTGGTTATCGGCGGCGGCATGGCCGGCATGCAGGGTGCCCTGGAGGCGGCCGAAAGAGGCCACCAGGTTATCCTCTGCGAGAAAAATGACAGTCTTGGCGGCGCGCTCCTTTGTGAGGAAAAGGTTCCCTTCAAGGAGAAGCTGCACCAGTACATCGAGCTGCAGAAGCGGCTCATTTCCCGGGAGAAAAATATCGAAGTGCGGTTGAATACCACCGTGACGCCCGCGCTTGTGGAAGAGATAAAGCCCGACGCCATCCTGGCCTGTCTGGGTGCCCGTCCGGTGAAGCCGGCCATTCCGGGCATCGACGGCGCGAACGTCTTCGGCGCCGAGGAGGTCTACAAGGATCCGGACAAGGCAGGCAAAAACGTCGTTATCCTGGGCGGCGGCCTGGTGGGCATGGAACTTGCCATCTTCCTGTCCATGCAGGGCAGGAAATGTACGATTATCGAAATGCAGCCTGACGTGAACGACGGCGGCAATATGCTGCAGGGCCTGGCCATCTGGACCCAGTTCCAGCAGTACGGCATCCACGTCTCCACCTCCACGAAGGCGGTGGAAATCAATGACAAGGGTGTCTTATGTGAATTCACCGGCGTGAAACCCGCCCCCGGCTTCCGTTTCGGCATGCCGGCCCTGACGCCCGATGGCGAAGAAGGCACGAAATTCTACGAGGCGGATACGGTTATCTACGCCGTCGGCCAGAAGCCTCTCCGGGAGGAAGCCGAAGCCTTCCGCTTCCAGGCTCCGGAATATTACCAGGTGGGCGACTGCATCGTCCCGAAGGACATCTGGACAGCCACAAGCGGCGCCTACTACATCGCCAGGGATATCGGAAGATTCTGATGAACATTCCTTCCTGATTCACGCAAAAAAAAGAACCGGGCCCGTGCCCGGTTCTTTTTGTATTGTTCACACCCCCGCCAGAAGCGCCAGCATCTGCGCAGGATTGTCGGCAGCCCTGACTTTGTCAAAGCCCTTCACGATAACACCTTCCTCGTCAATCAGGTAAGTGGTCCTCACAACCCCCATGGAGACTTTTCCGTAATTCTTTTTCTCCTTCCAGACGTCGTATTTCTGAATGACTTCCTTTTCCGTATCGGAAAGGAGGGTAAACGGCAGACCGTATTTCTCTTCGAATTTCTTATGGGAGGCAACACTGTCCTTGCTGACCCCCAGCACTGCCGCGCCTTTCTCCGTAAACTGGGGATAAAGCTCCGAAAAGCCGCAGGCCTGTTTCGTGCAGCCTGATGTCATATCCTTGGGGTAGAAATACAGGATGACCTTCTGTCCCCTGTAATCCGAAAGTGATACCATCCTGCCGTTCTGGTCCGGAAGCGTAAAGTCCGGTGCCTTTGTACCTGTTTCCAGCATGATAATTCTCCTGTTCTTTGCTTTTTACGCCGGCTTCACCGCCCTTATCATGTACAGCGGCGTCGCGCCGTAGAAATCCTTCTCCTTCTGACTCCACAGTTCCTCCGTCACATCCCGGACGAAGGAAACATCCGCAAACGGAAGCTGGGCAAGCACGCCGAGGTCGAAATCCGGCCGCTGCGCTTTTCCGAACACCTTGAAGTTTTCCGGTTCGTATTCACTGTCTATATACTCATAACTTCCGTCATATGTAAAGCCCCTGCCGTATTTTTCCAGGCCTTCCCTTTCCCGGCGGATGGCTTCGTCGCGCACCGGGCCCGGCTGATAGGGAAGGTGCCAGTTTGCGTCAAAGACCAGCATGACGCCGCCGGGTTTTAAGACCCGCAGCCATTCCCCGTAAACCTTCAGGTGCTCCCTGATAATGTGCGTCACGTTCCGGCTTATCACCAGGTCAAAGGTATTGTCCGCAAAGGGCAGGTTTCCGAAATCGCCTTCGCGGATATCCGGGTTCACTTTGAAATGCGCGGCGTTTTCCCGGGCGTGGGCCAGCATGCCCGCCGAACCGTCAATGCCTGTGACATCATGGCCGTGCATGGAAAGCAGAACGGAGAAAAAGCCCGGGCCGCAGCCGCAGTCCAGCGCCTTAAGCGGCTTTGTATGCGGCGCGTTTTCCTCGATCAGCCTGATCCACTTGTCAGGCCTGTCCGTGGCAAACTCCTCCACCACGTAGTTATTGTAATTATCCGAACGGACTGTCCAGTCCTCATTGATCATTTCCTGGGTCAGCATATTTCTCTCCTGTTTTTAATGAAATACTTTCAAACCCGG
>CADBNF010000019.1 GCA_902796005.1 uncultured Lachnospiraceae bacterium
CCTGGCCGGACAGTACGGACCCGGTCCGGTATCTTTCGGTGAAGTATTCCGTCGGGGAAGTCCTGGCAGAGGGCATCCTGGATGAATACGGCCAGGAAACGGCGGAAGCCGTCTTTTCCGCCATGGAAAAGCCCCGGCCGCTGACGGTGCGGATAAGGGGAAATGTTGAAAAGGTCCTGGCTTCCCTGAAGGGGGAGGGGGTGACCGCATCGCGCATCACCCTGGCGGAAAATGCCTGGAAGCTTGAAAACGTGGATTCCCTGACCCGGCTTACGGCCTTCCGCAAAGGAGAAATCGCCGTCATGGACGCGGCCAGCATCCTCTGTGTGGAAAGCGCGGGCATCAGGCCCGGCATGCGCATCCTGGATCTCTGCGCGGCGCCGGGCGGGAAAAGCTGCATGGCAGCGGACCTGACCGGACAGGAGGGACGCGTTTATTCCCGGGATATTTCCGAAAGAAAAGCCGGGCTTATCCGGGAAAATGCGGAACGCTTCGGCCTTGAAAACCTGGAAATTTCGGTGCATGACGCCGCCTGCTATGACGAAACCCTAAAAGAAGGCTTTGACCTGGTGCTGGCGGACGTGCCCTGCTCCGGCTACGGGGTGATGGGCAGGAAGCCGGACATCAAATACCGGGCGGAGGCCTACCGCCAGGAGGAGCTGCGTACCCTGCAGCGGCGGATCCTTTCCTGCGCGGCCCGGTATGTGAAGCCGGGGGGAGCCCTGCTTTACAGTACCTGTACCCTGGGTAAATATGAAAATGACGAAAACGCGGACTGGTTCGCGGCGGAATTCCCCGGCTTTTCACCGGCGGGCAGAAGGCAGCTTCTGCCGGGCAGGGACGAGGCGGACGGCTTCTTCACGGCCCGGTTCGTCAAGAGGTAATTATGCCGGATATCAGAAGCTTACTGCCGGATGAACTGAAGGAAGTCTTAAAAGCAATGGGAGAGAAGCCCTTCCGGGCGGACCAGCTCTTTTCCTGGCTGCATGCAAAAAAGGCCCTCTCCTACGATGAGATGACCAACCTGTCCGCTGCCCTGCGCAGCCGGCTTAGGGAGGCTTATCCCCTTTCGGACCTCCGGGTCCTGGACTGCCTGGAATCAAAGCTCGACGGAACGAGGAAATTCCTCTTTGCCCTTTCCGACGACAACGTTATCGAGAGCGTGTGGATGAAGTACCACCACGGCAATTCCGTGTGCATTTCCACCCAGGCGGGCTGCAATATGGGCTGCGCCTTCTGCGCTTCGGGCATCGGGGGAAAGGTCCGGGATCTCACCGCCGGGGAAATGCTCCAGCAGGTCTATGAGATCGAACGGCAGACCGGCGAGCGGGTGTCCAATGTGGTCATGATGGGCACCGGGGAGCCGCTGGACAATTATGAGCAGGCGGTGCGGTTTATCCGCCTTATTTCCCATGAAAAGGGGCTGAATATCAGCCAGCGGAACATTACCCTGTCCACCTGCGGGCTGGTGCCGAGGATTTACGATCTGGCGAAGGAAGACCTGGCCATTACCCTGGCCGTGTCTTTGCATGCCGCCTCGGATGAAAAGCGGAAAAAGCTGATGCCCGTGGCGAAGGTCTGGTCCGTGGCGGAGCTTATTGCCGCGGCAAAGGACTATTTTGCAGCGACCGGACGGCGGGTGACCTTTGAATACGCCCTGGTAAAGGGAGAGAACGATTCCCCGGAGGATGCGGCCCTTCTGGGAAAGCTTCTTTCTGGCTTTCCCTGCCATGTAAACCTCATTCCCGTCAATCCGGTAAAGGAACGGCAGTTTCAGCGTTCCGGGTATGAAGAAATCGTGAACTTTCAAAATAAACTTGAAAAATACGGAATAAATGGTACTATTAGGAGAGAAATGGGCAGTGATATCAACGGTGCCTGCGGACAGCTTAGAAGAGCTTTCCTGCGTTCCGGAGAGCAGCAGGGCTGACCTCTGCTTCCGAGAATAAACAACCGGGAGACTGACATGAGAGTATTTTCCGCTACTGATGTGGGACAGCTTCGAAAGTCCAATGAAGACTATATTTTCACCTCTCTTGATCCGGTAGGGAATCTGCCGAATCTTTTTGTTGTGGCTGACGGTATGGGCGGCCATAACGCGGGGGAAGTGGCCTCACATCTCGGCGTTTCCGCGCTGATAGAGAGTATAAAGAACAACAACAATTTCAATCCCGTGAAGATTGTGCGTTCGGCGGTTTCTGCCGCCAACCGCGCCGTTTTCCAGATGGCGGCTTCCGATGAGGCCCTTTCCGGCATGGGCACCACCATGGTGGTGGCTTCCGTGTCCGGCGACTGGCTTTACGTGGCCAATGTGGGGGACAGCCGTCTGTATCATACGGGCGGGGATTTTATCAAACAGGTGACTATGGATCATTCCCTGATTGCGGAAATGGTCCGTATCGGTGAGCTCAGCCCCGAAGAGGGCAAAAATCACCCCGATAAGAATATTATTACCCGTGCCATCGGCACGGCGGAAAAGGTCCAGACGGACTTTTTCGATCTGAAGCTGGAATCCGGGCAGCAGTTTGTCATGTGCTCGGACGGACTTTCCAACATGGTTGAAGACGAAGATATCCTGCGCATCGTGCGGGAATCTTTGGATGCTGGGGAGAATCCGGCAGCGAAACTGGTGGACTGTGCAAATGCCAACGGCGGGAGGGACAATATTTCTGTCATTGTCGTGGACATGCATACCGACGAGGTGAGTGAATGTTAAAAGAGGGTATTATTATCGGCGACAGGTATGAGATCATATCCCGCGTCGGTTCAGGGGGAATGGCGGACGTCTACAAGTCCATGGACCATAAGCTGAATCGTCTGGTGGCGGTGAAGGTCTTAAAGCCTGAATTTCGGGAAGACACGACATTTATCGCGCGGTTCCGGAAAGAGGCCCAGTCAGCGGCAGGGCTTTCCCATTCGAACATCGTGAATATTTATGATGTAGGAGAAGACCGGGGACTGTACTACATCGTCATGGAGCTGGTGGAAGGCATCACCCTGAAGAATTACATTCAGAAGAAGGGCAAGCTTTCCGTCAAGGAGGCCACCAGCATAGCCATACAGGTCTCTCTGGGCCTGCAGACCGCCCATGACCAGGGTCTGATCCACAGGGACATCAAACCCCAGAACATCATCATTTCCATAGACGGAAAGGTAAAGCTTTCCGATTTCGGTATTGCCAAGGCAACGAATTCCAATACCAATACCACCAGCAATATGGGATCCGTCCACTACAGCTCTCCGGAGCAGGTGCGGGGCGGCGTCTCCGATGCGAAGAGCGATATTTATTCCCTGGGCATCACCATGTACGAAATGGTGACGGGCCGGGTTCCCTATGACGGAGAGACCACGGTGGCCATCGCCATCAAGCATCTTCAGGAAAAGATGGTTCCTCCCTCCATTTACACGCCTGACCTTCCCTATTCCCTGGAGCAGATCATCCTGAAATGCACCCAGAAGGATCCGGGCAAGCGCTACCAGAACATGGGCGAGCTCATCGAGGACCTGAAGCGGTCCCTGATGGATCCCCAGGGCGACTTCGTCACCATCGGCGAGGACAGCTCCACGGTTTCCGTGGTTCCGGCAGCCGGCACCGGCACGGGCAAGACCGGCACCTCCGGCACCGGCGTGAAGAAAAATACCGCCAGGAGCCGGACCTCCTCCGGCAGCACCTCAGGGGTTTCCTCCAGGACCGGCGGCGGAAAGAGCACTTCTTCGGCAAAGAGCCGCAGCAGGAAGAATGCGGCGGCGGCAGCCCGCAGGCGCAGGTACGAAGAAGACGATTACGATGATTATGACAGCTACGAGGATGAGGACAATGCGGTCAGCTCCAAACTGGAGAAGGCCATCACCGCCGGCGCGTTCGTTATCGGCGGCGTCATCATTGTCATCCTTATCCTGCTGATTGCCAACTGGGCGGGACTGTTCAACCGGAACAAGTCCAATTCCGGCACCGAAACCGCTTCCTCCGTGGTGACGGAGGGCGAGACCGTGGTTGTGCCCTCCTTCCTGGGCAAGACCATCGAGGCGGCGGAGGCCGTGGCCACCCAGTACGGCCTGTACATCAAGCAGACGGGCACCATGCAGTCGGATGAATACGCGGAGGGACAGATCCTCTCCCAGGAAACCCTGCCCGGGTCCTCCGTATCCTCCGGCGTCACCATCAACGTGGTGGTTTCCTCGGGAAGCGCACTGGTGACCATTCCCGGCGGACTGACCGGCGCGTCCCAGACGGACGTGGAAAGCACACTGACCTCCCTGGGCCTGACGGTCACGGCGGAGCTGAATGCCAGCGAGATGGAGATGGGCTGCGTCATTGCCCTCAATCCCGCGGAGGGCAGCCAGGTGAAGCCGGGTTCCGCAGTGCATATCTATGTCAGCAAGGGTCCGGATGTGTCCACCAACCAGGTGGCGGTACCGCCTCTGGGCGGCTACACCCAGACCACCGCGGCGGCCATCCTGGAATCCTACGGACTGGTCTGCCAGGCAGAGGCCGGTACCTCTGACCAGGTGGCGGAGGGTGAGGTTATTTCCGTGGATCCGCCCGAGGGCACGCTGGTGGAAAAAGGCTCCACGGTAACCATCGTGGTCAACGGCCCGGTCAGCAACAGCAACGAAGAGGTGAACGGCAACTCCAGCATGATCTGCTACATTTACCTGGAGGAGCCCTACGAATACATCGACGGTCCGGTAACCTTCGAGCTGGTACAGGGAGACAAGCGTACGATTGTCTTCGAGGGCGGCAATCCCTGGGAAGGCGGCGCGGTCTACGAGAATTACATTCACGGGGCCAACGGCGTGGCCATGGGTACCCTGAATATCTATGACTGGGAAGGCGATCTGATGAAATCCATCCCGCTGACCTTCGTACCGGAAGAATAAACATGACCGGAAAGATTGTGAAAGGCATTGCCGGATTCTACTACGTTGACGTAGCGGGATCCGGCATCTATGAATGTAAGGCAAAGGGCATCTTCCGCCTGGAGAATATTTCTCCTCTTGTCGGGGATATGGTGGAAATCGAAATCACCGACGAGAAGGACAGGGAGGCCAGCATCCGGGAAATCCTTCCCCGGAAGAACCAGCTGTACCGCCCTGCCGTGGCAAATGTGGACCAGGCGCTTATCTTTTTTGCCCTGGCCAATCCGAAGCCCAACCTGCTGGTGCTGGACCGCTTCCTCATTCAGATGGAGAAGCAGGAGCTGCCTGTCATCCTCTGCTTCAATAAGAAAGACCTGGCGGATGACGAAGAGGCTGCCCGCCTGGTCCGGGTGTATGCGGATGCCGGTTACCGCACCGAAGCCGTAAGTACCCGCGAGGAGCAGGACGTGGCGCTTATCCGGAGCCTTATCCGTGGGAAAACCACAGTGCTGGCGGGACCCTCCGGCGTAGGCAAATCCTCCATCGTCAATGCCCTGCACGGCAGGGAAATCATGGCGACCGGAGAGATTTCCAAAAAGCTTAAAAAGGGAAAACACACCACAAGGCATTCCGAGCTTTTCCTGCTGGAGGAGGAGACCTACCTGTGCGATACGCCGGGCTTTACCTCCTTCCTTTCCGAGGAAATGGCCAAGGAGGACCTGCGGTTTTATTATCCGGAGCTGTCGGCCTACGAGGGCAAATGCCGGTTTGACGGCTGCGTGCATGTGGACGAGCCGGACTGCGCGGTCAAAAATGCCCTGGAAAAGGGCCTGCTGCACGGGGAGCGGTATGACTCCTACGTCCAGCTGTATAAAGAACTGAAGGAAGCCGAAAGGAGAAAATATTCATGATGTATGAAATTGCCCCCTCCATGCTTTCCGCGGATTTTACCATCCTGGGAGAGCAGTTGGGTATTCTGGAGAACAACGGGTGCCGCTGGCTGCACATTGACGTAATCGACGGTTCCTTTGCGCCGAGTATTTCCTTCGGCATGCCCGTGGTGAAATCCATCCGGAAGAAAAGCGGGATGTTCTTCGACGTGCACATGATGGTGCAGGACCCGGGCCGGTATGTGGAGGAGTTCGCCGCGTGCGGCGCGGACCTTATCACCGTGCATGCGGAAGCCTGCATTCACCTGGACAGGGTGCTGCAGCAGATTAAAGCCCTGGGCTGCAAGACCGGCCTGGCGCTGAATCCCGCCACGCCCCTTTCCGCCGTGGATTATGTGCTGGACAAGACGGATATGGTCCTCATCATGAGCGTGAATCCCGGCTTCGGCGGCCAGAGCTACCTGCCGGCCATGACGGAGAAAATCCGCACCCTGCGGCAGAAACTGGATGCGGCGGGCCATCCGGAAATCCTCATTGAGGTGGACGGCGGCGTGAAAACCGGCAATGCGGAGGAAATCCTGAATGCCGGCGCAAATATCCTCGTGGCGGGAAGCGCCGTGTTCGGCGGCGACTTGGCAGCGAACTTCAAAAGCCTGGACGAAATTGCCGCGAAGTTCCGGTAAGGCACAGCCGTTTGAAGGAAAAGAATATTCCTGCCGGGAAATGTTCTTGCTTTTTCCCGGCAGATCATTTATAATTATCAACCGTCAGATATGACGAAATGGATGGTTTCCCGAGTGGCCAAAGGGGACAGACTGTAAATCTGCTGGCAACGCCTTCGGTGGTTCGAATCCACCACCATCCATTA
>CADBNF010000020.1 GCA_902796005.1 uncultured Lachnospiraceae bacterium
GCCGGTCACCACGTTGCTGCGGATCATGAAGGGCGGTACGCAGTAGGTGAAGCCCCTGTTAATCATGAAGTCCCTGGCGTAGGAAATGACGGCGGAATGCAGTCTGGCGATATCGCCCATCAGATAGTAGAAGCCGTTGCCTGCCACCCGGTGGGCCGCATCCAGGTCAATGCCGTTGAAGCTTTCCATGATGTCGGTATGGTAGGGAATTTCGTAATCCGGCACGTAAGGCTCGCCGAATCTCTCGATTTCCACGTTCTCGCTGTCGTCCTTGCCGATGGGTACGCTCGGGTCGATAATCTGCGGGATAATCATCATCTTGGTGCGCAGGGTTTCCTCCACCTGCTTCTCCCTGGCGGTGAGCTCGTCGATACGGTCTCCGTCCTGGGCAACCTTTTTCTTGAGTTCCTCAGCCTCGTCCTTCTTTCCCTGGCCCATGAGCTTGCCGATTTCCTTGGAAATGCGGTTTCTCTCCGCACGCAGGGCTTCCACCTCGCCCTTGATTTCCCGGTTTTCCTTATCCAGGGCAATTACTTCATCCACCAGCGGCAGTTTTTCATCCTGAAATTTATTGCGGATATTCTGTCTGACAATATCCGGATTCTCTCTTACAAACTTAATGTCAAGCATCTGTCTCGTCCTCCAACGGATTTTCGTTTCAAATGTTCCCTCTATTATACAGAAGGTGTTCAAAATTGCAATATTTATTCAAAGTTTTCTTCTTCAATTACCGTAGCGGTCTTCTCCAGCGCCTCGATTTCCTCATTGCTGAGCATGGTGTAGGATTCGCCCTTGACAATCTCCTTTAAATAAAGGAAGCAATTGTCATTGGAATGGACGGTGTTCAGGATAAAGCCCGTATTGTCATCGTCCAGAAGCGCCAGGGCAAAGCTCATTTTTCCGCCCACATCATCAAATGCATCATAACGGACAATGCCGTAATGGGTGAGGGTGTGGGAAAGGTGTTCCTTCACCGTTTCCAGGTCCTCCTCATGGGCTTCCGTCATGGTTACGGTGTGGTCCAGCTCCTCAAAATGGGTCAGGAAGGCTTTCTCCATGGACCGTCCGTCCGCCCCCTTCATGAAAATCTGGTATTTTCTGGTCAGGCGGTTTACCTTCTGGTAGAGAAACAGGGTAATAAAGACCAGAACCAGGATAAGCAGGATCAGCAGTATCAGGACCAGGCCGATATCAATGCCGCTGCCTTCCAGCAAAGCGCTCATGCCTGCTCCTCCTCTTTAATACTGTGAAGCAGTGAAGTGATGCGCTCCAGCTCCTCCAGATTATAATAGCTGATTTCGATGGTTCCCTTGCCGGAAGCACGGTAATGCAGCTGTACCCGGGTTCCCAGGCGTCTGGTCATGTTTTCCTCAAATTCCCTGCAGACGGCCTCCATCTGCTCATCCACGGTAATGGTTTTCGGAACCTTCGGATCCTTCAGCTGCTTCACCAGCCGTTCCGTATCCCGCACGCTCAAGTTCGCCGCAATGATTTTCTCCGCCGCTTCAATCTGCAGGGCGGGGTCCTCCAGGCCCAGAAGGCAGCGGGCATGGCCTGTGGAAATCACATCGTCAATGAGCATCTGCTGGATTTTGTCGTCCAGTTTCAGAAGACGCAGGGAGTTGGCCACGGCGGAACGGCTCTTTGAAATCCGTTCGGCAACCTCCTCCTGCTTCAGGTCATATTCCTCGATAAGCCTGCTGTAGGCCTTCGCTTCCTCGATGGGGTTCAGGTCCTGCCGCTGCAGGTTCTCTATCAGGGCAACCTCCAGGACTTCCCGGGTACTGTAGTCCTTGACCAGAACGGGGACTTTTTTAAGTCCGGCAAGCTTTGCAGCCCGCCAGCGCCGCTCACCGGCGATGATTTCATAGTATTTTCCGGATTTTCTTACCAGAAGAGGCTGAATCACACCGAATTTTGCAATAGACTCCGACAGCTCGGTCAGCGCAGCATCGTTGAACTCCTTACGCGGCTGGTCGCTGTTGGGGACTACGGCAGAGATTTTCACCTCCAGAACCGCATTTCCGTCCGGTTCCGGCTTCGCAGCCTCCGTCTTTACTGCCGGTTTTGCTTCCGGTTCCGCCTTCTTCGGCTTTTCCGCCTTTACTTCTGCAGGTTTTACCTCCTGCGGCTGTTTTTTCAGCTTCTGGGGAATCATTGCTTCCAGCCCTTTCCCCATATTCAGGCCGCCTTTTCTCGCTGCCATTTAAAAATTCCTCCTGTGGATCACTTCCTGGGCCAGCTTCCGGTAGGCTTCCGCCCCCGAACTCCTGCCGTCATAAATATTTATCGGAAGTCCGTAGCTGGGCGCTTCTGCCAGCCGGACGTTTCTCGGTATGGTGGTATCATAGATAAATACGTCCAGATTGTTCCGCACATTTTCTACAACCTGTGCAGACAGCCTGGTACGGGAATCAAACATGGTAAATACGACGCCGTCGATTTTCAAATCCGGATTCAGTCCGTTCTGAATCAGCTCCACCGTATGCATCAGCAGTGCCAGGCCTTCCAGCGCATAGTATTCGCACTGGGTGGGAACCAGGATATAATCCGCTGCCGTCAGTCCGTTGATGGTCAGCAGGGACAGAGACGGCGGACAGTCTATATAAATATAGTCATATTTCTTTTTCAGCGGCTCCAGCACATGCTTCAGCCGGTATTCCCTCTCCTGTACGTCCAGAAGCTCGATTTCAGCGCCGGACAGGTCAATGGTGGAGGGCAGAACATCCAGCTTCGGATATTCCATGTGAACGAGTACATCCTTTATGTCAGCATCGTCAATCAGAAGATTGTACACGGAAAGCTCCAGTTCCTCCTTGGACAGGCCGATGCCGCTTGTGGTATTGCCCTGGGGATCAATATCGACAAGAAGCACCCTTTTCCCGGCCTCACTGAGGCAGGCGCTTAAATTAATGGCCGTCGTGGATTTACCCACACCGCCTTTCTGATTGGCAACTGCAATTATTCTACCCATATATTCTCCTCTGTCAAACGAAAGGAGTCTGGTAACTCCTCTCCATAAATCAATAATTTATCATTTTCCGCAACTTCTGTAAACCCGAAAGCACAAAAAACTTAGATTTTTTCTTAAATTATAAATACAGCGAGAGACAACGGCAGGATATATGTGTTTTTTCTTCTATAAAGAACATAAACGCCGCTGATTCCGACAAAATAGAAATGCCGCCTTTGGAATGAGGCGTAAGAAAAATGCAGCTGTCGGAAGCGGCGACGTACACATCTATATTTAATACGCATGAATTGTGGAGCTTGTTTCTTCTATATTAATAAAGGATATAATACGGCAGGGTATTTTCTACACCTAGTGGTTGTCTCAGCCTAATTTACCAGATGTTGATTTTGATACTTAATCTGCCGATTTTATTGTAAACATACGTGCTTATATAAAATGTTTCACGTGAAACATCTGTTTGAGGATAACTCATGCATACATGTGGAATTATCCTCCTTTTATGTCTATTTTGTGGATAACTCTGTGGATAATGTGGAAAAACAATACGTAAACCACATAATAATATATATCTGATGTGGGAAATCGTTTATGTTAAACAACCAATCCCGGCAATATCGGTTAGACTTGAATTTTCCCGGCACAGTCGCTATAATACACATACATAACTAAATCCGGAGGCTGATATGTCTGAATCCGTATATAAACGGGTGCGGAATCTTGAGCTTATCGCTTTTCTGATTCTCGCACTTATCGCGGCGGCCGGACTGCTGATTACAAAAGCGCCCGACGAAGCCATGCGATATCTGATACCACAATATATGTTTGATACCGGAAAACTGCCAACCGGCACCGAACCGGCCGTTATCAATCAGATTTGGGGATTTTCCTACGCTTTATACCCCTATCTGACCTCACAAATCAGTCTGGTCTTCATGAAGCTGTTTTCCCTGTTTACTACGGCTCCCCTGGTACTTCTGTTTGCTGCCAGGCTGACCAGCGTGCTTTCCGGCTTCGGAACCATGTTATTTGCCTTTAAATCCGGAGAGCTGGTATTTAAGGAAAAAGAGTTCTCCCTGCTGTTCGGAACCCTTGTGGGCTTTGTTCCCCAGTTTATCTTCCTGTGCAGCTACCAGAACAATGACTGTTTTGCCGTTTTCTGCTCCGCAATCATCATTTACTGCTGGATTTACGCCTTGAAAAACGGCTGGACCTTGAAAATCTGCCTTCTTCTCGGCATCGGCTGCGGATTGTGCATGCTTTCCTATTACAGTGCATACATTTATCTTGCCGCCAGCCTGCTGGTGTATTTTGTTTCCAGGGCAATTAAAAAGGAAAAAGTATCCGATATCTTCCTGAAAGCTTTATTTATTATCCTGATTGCCTTTCTGATTGCCGGATGGTTCTTCGTCCGCAACTACATGATACACAATGGTGATATTCTCGGAAGAAGAACCCTGAATGAACTTGCAGAACAGTTCGCCATGGAGGGATTTAAGCCTTCCCAGCTGGCAAATCCCCACAATCTGGGCCTGACGCTGAAGGAAACCTTCATCAGCGTCTATCCCGGACAGGAAATGCGGTGGCCGGTTATCGTATTCTACAGCTTTTTCGGCTGCTTCGGCTACATGGAGCACTGGCTTGTAAAACCGATTTATGCCGTATACTTCATCCTTGTTGCCGTGCCGATTATCCTTTTCGTCATTTATATGATAATAAAGGGAAAGAAAGAAAAGCCCTTCGCACTTTCCGGCAAGCTGACCATTGTTTTATGGCTGCTTATCTTCATGAACCTGGGATTGTTTATGATAATGGTTTATTATTCCGATTTCCAGGCCCAGGGAAGATATATGATGCCTTCTCTGATACCCGTGATGCTGATGGCAGCCTGTGGATACCGGGCAATCGTCGGAAAAAGAATCGAAAAGGCCAAAAACGGCAGTATTCTGGCAAAAAGCGTTACGGTGATTTACTTTGCACTTTGTATCTTCTGCTATGTTCGGTATTTCGCCACAACCTGCCTGCAGTTTTAAAAATGTTTCACGTGAAACATTTTCCACACATAAACGCCTCCCCAAACTTCGGGGAGGCGTTTCTTATTGTTTGTTTTTACAGCGTATCGCCGTTTGCAATGGTATCTGCCGCCTGTCTTCCCCAGGTCAGACATCTTCCATGGCTGTTTCCGTTGAAAAGCAGGGGATAATCCACACCGTACAGGCCGCCGGCAATCATTCCAACTGCCAGAAGACCGGGAATCGGTTCGTAATCCTTGTCCAGAACCCGCAGCTTCACGTCGGTATTCACGCCGCCGAAGACATCCAGCATGCTGGGGCCGAATTTCAGCGCATAGTAGGGCGGTTTTGTAATGGGGGTAAGGAGAGCGGTCCGTTTGCCGTAATCCTCGTCATTCTGCTGCTGGTACATCTGATTGTACCTGGCAACCGTCGCAAGGAAGGTATCCACCGGCACATCCATCTGTTCCGCCAGCTCTTCCAGGGTATCCGCCTTGCAGCAAAGGCCGTTCTTCACGTAGTTTTCAATCGCCCGGATGATTTCATTGCCGTCTTCCTCCTCGGTCCAGGGGTCTCCGTACATGGCCATCAGGGGCTGTACGAACTGGCCGCCGTTAATCGGGGAAAGATAACGTACCTGGTCGGCCCATCTGGCATCGAATACGGACCAGGCCCATTCTCCCTTGGGCTGCTCGGCTGTCCGGATGGCTTTCGCCTGTACCCAGGTATCCTCATTCATGTATCTCTTTCCCAGCCGGTTTACGTGCAGGAAGAAGAAGGTATACATGGAATAGGCAATCAGGTGCATGGACAATGCCCAGTCATGCTGTTCGTATTCCGCGCCGGCCCAGTAAGCCATCTTGTGTCCGTCACCGGTATTTACCCCTGCGGGGAAGTAACCGTTGTGGGAAGGTACCAGACCGAGAGGCGCGAAGTATTTCATCATTTCCCGGTCGCCGCCGATATCGCCCGTCGCCAGGACCACGGCCTTTTTGCCCACATACCGACGGTATACGCCATCCTTATCCTGGGCAATAAAGGAAACAACCCGGCCCGTGTCATCTTTTTCAAGATATTTGGCACTGTTGTTCCGGTCAATTCTCTGGTTGCCGTCCAGAATGACCTTTTCCAGGATTTCCACCATCAGCATGGCGCCGCCGCGGCTCTTGTAGGTTTTATAGCCCGGTTTCTGCAGAACCACATGGGTTCCGGGGTATTCGGTAAAGTCAGGTCCCTTGTAATAGCCGCCGAACAGCTTTGCTTCCACGGCTTCCCCGCCGGTTTCCAGCAGCCATTCAAAGGCTTCTTCACTTTTGTTTACATAAAGCCAGAGTAAGTCTTCGTTAACGCGGCTGCCACAGATACGCATCCAGTCCCTGGCAAACTGACGTTTGTCAATATAGACGCCGTTATCACGCTGGCACTGGCTGCCGACGGAGGCCACATGGGCACCGTGGGCCACAAGGCCGCCGGATTTCTCCACAACAACCACAGACTGGCCCAGCTGTACGCAGCGGGCGCCTGTGGCCAGGCCGGAAATACCGCCGCCGATAATGGCGACATCCGCTTCAACGGTTTCCGCAATCAGGCTTTCATCAATCTTCGGGGGCGGTGTTCCCCAGGGATATCTGGCTGCCCTTGCTTCCGGTGTGGAATAATCTTCCTTCTCGATAAAATGCATGTTTCTCCTCCTTTTCCCGGCCGGGCCGGTTTCTCCTGCTGTCTGTACTGCAAAAAATAAGATACAACCTTTCCTTTGAAAAAAAGGAACTGCTGTATCTTAAATATAGCAAAAGATATTCCCTTAGTAAATAGGCTGACGCCGGTAATCCGCTTAAAAAAGAAGAGCAGAGCCTTACTTTACCAGGGGCTTTTTCTCCGGTGTACCCGCTTTTCTGGGATAGGCCTTGGGTGTGGGCTTTTCCTTGCGGAACAGATAGAAGGTCCGTTCGAGGGAAGAGGGTCCAAAGGTTAACATAACTTCTTTTTCCCGGACAGCACCGAGGATTTTTACGGCATATTCCGCGTCTTTTGCCTCGGCAGAGGCGTCTCCCGCCTTGTAGGAGACGAACAGGCCGCCGGGACGCACAAAGGGCAGGCAGTATTCCGCAAGGACCGAAAGCCTGGCCACCGCCCGGGAGGTTACCAGGTCAAAATGGTCCCGGTATACCGGCTTTCTCGCAAAATCCTCCGCGCGGCCGTGCACGGCGGTGATTTTTTCCAGTCCCAGCTCTTCAATGACCCGGTTCAGGAAATTCACCCGCTTGGCCAGGGAGTCGAGCAGTACGACCTGCAGGTCCGGAAAGAGGATTTTTAAGGGAATGCCGGGGAAACCGGCGCCGGTGCCCACATCCAGCAGCGTTTTGCCACCGCGGTAATCCACCGCATTTGCCGAGGAAAGGCTGTCCAGAAAGTGTTTTTCGACAATTCCCGCTTCATCGGTGATGGCGGTCAGGTTCATGACCTTGTTGGTTTCGGTCAGCAGGTCTGCGTATTTCTTCAGCTGTTCAATCTGCCCTTCGGTGATATCCAGGTTCCAGCTGCGGCAGGTGTCCGTAAACAATGTCCAGGGTTCCACTTATTTTTCCTTTCTTTTTCTTCCGGTCAGGAATACGGTCAGTACGGAAATATCCGCCGGGCTTACGCCCTGAATCCGGGAGGCCTGGCCGATATTGGCGGGGCGGAAGAGTTTCAGCTTCTGCCTTGCCTCAAGCCGCAGGCTTCCCACCTCATCATAATCCAGGTCTTCGGGTATCCGTTTGCTCTCCAGCTTCTTTGCCTGCTCCACCTGGCGCTCCTGCCGGCGGATATAGCCCTCGTATTTCAGCTGGATATTGACCTGTTCCGCCACATCTGCCCGCAAAGCCGGCCGGTTTTCGTCTATCGGGGCCAGGACTGCATAGGAGAGCTCAGGCCGCTTTACCAGCTCGGCCAGGGAACAGCCGCCGGAAAGCGGCGCGGTACCATATTCCTTAAGCAGAAGGTTCACCCTTTCCGAGCTTCCCACAAAGGTGGAAGAGAGGCGTTTGATTTCTTCCTCAATCTGCCTTTCCTTCTCCTTCGTCCGGGCATATTCTTCCTCGCTTACAAGGCCAGCCTCGTAGCCGTATTTCCGCAGCCTTAAGTCCGCATTGTCCTGCCGCAGAAGAAGCCGGTATTCCGCGCGGCTGGTCATCATCCGGTAGGGCTCTTTGGTTTCCTTGGTCAGAAGGTCGTCTATCAGCACGCCGATGTAGGCCTCCGAACGCTGCAGGATGAGGGGTTTTCTGCCGGAAAGCTTCATGGCGGCGTTGATGCCCGCAATAAGTCCCTGGGCGGCCGCCTCCTCGTAGCCTGAGCTGCCGTTGGCCTGGCCTGCGGAAAACAGACCCTTGATGTTCCTGAATTCCAGGGAGGCGTCCAGCTGAATCGGATTGATGCAGTCGTATTCGATGGCGTAGGCATTTTTCACGATGTGCACGTTCTCCAGGCCGGGAACGGTGCGGTACATGGCATACTGCACGTCCTCGGGCAGGGAGCTGGACATGCCGGAGAGGTACATTTCGTTGGTATACAGTCCCTCCGGTTCGATAAATACCTGGTGTCTCTCCTTGTCCGGGAATTTCATGACCTTGTCCTCGATGGACGGGCAGTACCTGGGACCGGTGCCCTTGATGGCGCCGGAGTAAAGAGGAGAGCGGTCGATGTTTTCCCGGATGATTTCATGGGTTTTCTCGTTGGTGTAGGTCAGCCAGCAGGAAACCTGTTCAATATTCATCTTCTCCGGGTCGGAGGAAAAGGAGAAGGGTACAACGGGGTTATCCCCCTTCTGCTCCTCCATTTTGGAAAAATCAATACTTCTCCTGTCCACCCGGGCCGGCGTTCCGGTCTTGAACCGGAGGATTTCAATCCCGTTTTTCACCAGGGAATCCGTCAGGTGGTTGGCCGCCATCATACCGTTCGGACCGGTATAATTGCGCACGTCTCCGTAAATACAGCAGGCGTTCAGGTAGACGCCGGTGCACAGAATGACCGCTTTAGTATGATAGACCGCGCCGCTGGTGGTTTTTACACCGGTGCAGACGCCGTCCTCCACGATAATCTCCGATACCTCCGCCTGGCGCAGCAGGAGATTGTCGGTGTTTTCCAGCACCCGCCGCATGCTGCGGGAATATTCGCTTTTATCCGCCTGGGCCCGCAGGGAATGCACCGCCGGACCCTTGGACACATTCAGCATCCTGGACTGGATAAAGGTTTTGTCGATATTTTTTCCCATTTCTCCGCCAAGGGCGTCAATTTCCCTGACAAGATGCCCCTTGGAGGTGCCGCCGATGTTCGGATTGCAGGGCATGAAGGCCACATTGTCCGTACTGACGGTAAAAAGGAGAGTGGTAAAGCCAAGTCTTGCACAGGCAAGGGCCGCCTCGCAGCCGGCATGACCGGCGCCGATGACTGCCACATCCACGGTTTCTTCTATATGTCTCATCTGTGTTTTCTCCCTTTATTTTCCCGTGCAGAATTTGCTGAAGATTTCGTCCACCAGGTCTTCGGAAAGGCTGCCGCCCGTGATTTCCGAAAGGGCGTCCAGCGCCCCGTAGATATCTATGGAAAGGAAATCCTCCGGCATGCCTGCCTCTATCGATTCCTCCACCAGGTCCAGGCTTTCCCGGGCCCGAAGCAGCACGTCCCTGTGCCTTGCACTGGTAATCACCACTTCCTCATTGAAGGAAATCTTTCCCTCGAAGAACATCTCAACAATGGTGTTTTTCAGCTTTTCGAGGCCTTCCTCTGTTTTCGCGGAAATCTCCAGGACGGGGAAAGCCGTATTTTCGCCGTAGGCTCTTGCATACACACAGTCTTCCAGGTCGGTTTTATTTATCAGGATAATGCCTTTTTTCCCTTTGATAAGCTCAAGAATCTCCCGGTCGTTTTCATCCGGAAGCTTCGTACCGTCGCATACGTAGAGGATGAGGTCCGCATCGCTTATCTGGCTTTTCGCCAGGTCAACGCCGATTCTTTCCACCTCGTTGTCCGCCCGGCGGATGCCCGCGGTGTCCAGGATGCGAAGGGCCAGGCCCTGAAGCTGCAGGTTTTCCTCTATAACGTCTCTGGTGGTGCCTGGAATGTCCGTTACAATGGCCCTCTGTTTTCCCGTCAGGGCATTCAACAGGGAGGATTTTCCCGCATTGGGCCTGCCCAGGATAACGGTTTTGATACCTTCCTGGATAAATTTTCCCCGTTCAAAGCTTTGTATAAGCCCTTCTATCTCTTCCTTCTGCCTGCGGATAACGCCGGAGATTCTCTCACTGTAGCCGGTCAGGTCATAGTGCTCCGGGTCGTCCAGGGCGGATTCGATATAGGCAAGCTCAAAAAGCAGGGCTTCCCTGATTTTTTCTATTTTCTCTTTAAGACTGCCGGAAAGCTGGCTTAAGGAGCTTTCCAGGGCATATTCACTTTTGGCGGAAATGATGTCCATCACGGCTTCCGCCTGGCTCATGTCTATTCTTCCGTTTAAAAAGGCCCGCTTGGTAAATTCACCCGGCTCGGCGATTCTTGCGCCGGCTGCAAGGCAGGCATCCAGGACTCTCCCCACGGCAAGGATTCCGCCGTGGCAGTCTATTTCCACCGTATCCTCTCCGGTATAGGAGTGGGGGGCGCGAAGCAGGATGCATAAGACCTCATCCAGGACCCTGCCGTCCCTTACAATCCAGCCGTAATGCACCGTATTCGCCTTCTGTGCGGAAAGCTTTTTTCCCTTTACGCCTTTGTATATCCGGTCCGCCAGGGCAAATGCCTCCGGCCCGCTCATTCTTACAATACCGATACCGGAGGGGGCCAGGCTGGTACTGATGGCCGCTATAGTATCTTCTGTCGTCTGTATTCTCATCTTGTTTTAAAAAACCCGCGAACGCGTTCTGTGTCTGCTGCAGCGCTTTCGCGGGTATTCATCATTAATTTTTCTTCAGCGTTACAACGATGTGCCTGTAAGGCTCATTTCCTTCACTGTAGGTTTCCACATATTTGTTCGGCTGAATGGCAGAGTGGATAATCCTTCTCTCGTAGGGATTCATGGGCTCGAGAACAACGCTCTTTCCGGTCTTCTTGACCTTGCTGGCAATGTTTTTGGCCAGGTTTTCCAGCGTTTCCTTTCTTCTCTTGCGGTAATCCTCCGTATCAAGCTTCACCCGGACATGCTCCTTGCAGTTCTTGTTCACCACAAGGCTGGTCAGGTACTGCAGGGAATCCAGGGTCTGCCCCCTCTTGCCGATGAGCATGCCCATGTCGTCTCCCTCGAAATCAACGTTCAGGCTTCCGTCCTGTTCATTGTAGGAGATGGTCAGCTCTGCGGGAATCTCCATGGCCGTGAACACCTTCATCAGGAATTCCTCGGCGCTTTCCTTCAATGCGGCAATCTCTTCCTCGGTCCGTACGGGAACGGGTTCTTCCTTTCTTTCCTTTTTCGGCTTTTCGGAACGAACCGCTTCCTTCACGGGTTCGGGTCTTTTTTCCGCCTTTGCTTTCTTTTTGTTCCGGCGGTTTTTGCTCTTGTGGGACTTCTCCGTATTCAGGTAGTCCTCTTCCCGGGAAATCTCTTCCTGGGTCTTTATGGTTACGGCTTCCGCGGCAGCGGCCTTTTTCTCCGCTTCCTTTGCTGCAGCCGCTTCTGCTTCCACAGCCTTTTCCCTTTCAAGAAGGGCAAGCTCTTCTTCATCCAGCTGTTTTTTAACTTTAATTACTGCCGGTTTGCTGCCGAAGCCCAAAAATCCGCTGCTTCCTTCGCTGATTATCTGAATTTCAAGACGGTCGCTGGAAACAGCAAGTTCGATACATGCCTTTGTAATAGCATCTTCCACGGTTTTTGCGGAAAATTCAATATAATCCATCATCCGGCTTTTTCCTATTTCTTCTTCTTTCCTTTATTCTGTTCGTCCAGCATCTTCACCCGGTTGGCCTTTGCATACAGGCTGTTGGGATCCGCGTCCTTCGCGTTGGCGTAATAATCCACTTCCCGGCCGTCGTTGTTGTATCTTTTGATGTTGGAGTTTGACGTATACACATTTGCACGCTCGTTGATATTGTTCGTGGCGTTTTTATTTCTTTCTTTTTCCCGTTCCCGTTTGGCAGCGATCTTTTCCTTGTTCGCCTCGATAATATCCTCCGTTTTGATGTGCATCATACTTCGGTTAACGATAACCTGCTGGATAATCCTTACAATTGAACCGGCAATCCAGTAAACGCCGACACCAATGGAAAGAGAGAAGCAGATAATGCCTGAAAATACCGGCATAATCAGATTAATCATCTTCATGCTGGCAGCGGTCTGGTCATTCGGATTGGAGTTCTGGTTGGGCGTAAGCTTTACATTGATAAACTGGGTAAGGATAGCCAGTACGGGAATCAGAATCGCCAGGATAACAATGAGTACCCGCCCGTCGCTTGCGGCGTTTTTAATCGTATTAATGGTGGATTCCGAAATATGCATCCCGAGGAAGGAGGAAATCTTTGTTCCCTTGGCAGCCACCTCCGCCATCTCCGTAGTCAGGGAAGAGAAGGTGGGTACCTGCTGGAACAGCGCCCATTGCCTGGGACTGAGCATATACAGGAAATCGATTACACCGGACCTGGAGGTGGCTACGAAGCCCTTTGCTCCCTGTACGGCGATGTTGTTGGTGGAAATAAAGTTGTTGATGGCAGCCAGTCCGCCTTCCATGCTGCTCATCTTGTCTGCAAGACCGGAGAAAATCTGTCCGACTTTATTGATGTATCCGGGAATATGATAAATTACCTGGTACACAGAAAACAGAAGGAGCATCTGCAGAATCATGGGCAGGCAGCTTCCGGTGGGAGAAACACCGTACTTCTCATATACCGCCATGGTTTCTTCATTCAGCTTCTGCTGGGAAGCCGTATCTCTTCTGCCTGCATACTTTTTGGTAATTTCCCTGATTTCCGGCTGCAGAAGGTTCTGCACCTTCATCATTTTCTGCTGCTTCATCTGGATAGGAGTCATCAGCAGGTACACTATCACCGTATAGATGATAATACACAGGGCAACATTTTCAATGCCGACCTTTTCCAGAACGATATAGATTCCGTTCATGATCCAGCCAAGGACATGGGCAATCCAGCCCAGGACCGGCATCGTTGATTTACTTAAAAAAAGCAACAAGTCATTCTTCCTCCGAAAAAAACGTATTGTTTACGGCACCGGGTCATACCCGCCCTTGGAAAACGGGTTGCATCTCAATATTCTCCAGGCTGCCAGTAAACTTCCTTTTAAGGCACCGTGCTTCTGGATGGCTTCCAGCGCATATTGAGAGCATGTCGGAGTATAAGGACAATGAACATGCTTCAGCGGTGACAGGAAAACCTGATAAAATCTTATCAGTTTGATGAGTATAAACTTCATTCTCTTTCTCTTTTCATTAAACCGTGCATCGTAAACAACCGGAAAATTGCACGTTCGATCTCAAAATACGTACAGTCCTTAGCATTTGTCCTGGCGACGAACACACAGTCGTAACCGATATGAAAATATTCTTCAGAAAGACGGATGACCTCCTTAATCAGCCGGCGGATACGATGACGGACCACGCTGTTGCCCACCTTTTTGCTGACGGTGATGCCAATCCGGTTTTTTCCAAGGCCGTTTTCCTTCACATACATTACAAGCAGACGGTCCGCCCGGGATTTCCCGTGGCGGTAAACCTGTCTGAAATCTTCGTTTTTCTTCAGACTTTCAGAATATTTCATATTTTTTCTTTAAGTAACGAAAAGACCACAGCATGTGCGGTCTTTATATTCGTGTCTTAAGCAGATAAAACTTTTCTTCCTTTTAATCTTCTGGCAGCTAAAACTTTTCTTCCGCCCTTTGTGCTCATTCTCGCTCTGAAGCCGTGAACTCTCGCTCTGGAAATCTTCTTCGGCTGAAATGTCATTTTCATAATACGGACACCTCCTTTTATTTTTACCTCCGGTATACGGAGACAGTGGTTTTGTAATGAATGTGAAAAAACACCGCCTATATTATAATCAGGCGATTTTGAAGAGTCAAGAAAAACTTGTAGACATAACGCAGAATTTTTTGACGGAATTGTTAAGAAAGAGGGTCTGTTGTGTTGAGTTTGCGTTAACTGATCGTTAACATAATCTTTTTCCACAAATTGTGGATAATTTGTTGATAAGCCGATATTCTGTGCAAAACCCGAAAATCAGTACCAGTTTCTTCCTTATTTAATAACCTTGTGAAAAACCCGCCGGCAAACTATCCACTTTTTCCACATCCTGCGGTGGATAAAGTTTAAATAATCCCTTATTTTCCGGTCCTGACAGCCCCATTTCCAAAGTTATCCACAATTTTCTTGAAGTTAACCCGGATTTTTATTATAATAGATGGCAGTCAGCTTTAATGAAAATTGAGGAAGTTCAATGGATATCATTTTTGAAAAGTGGAATGAAATACTGGAAAGAATCCGGGAAGAATACGAAATCTCCGATGTTCCCTTCCGTACCTTTCTCCAGCCTCTGACCATTCATTCCGTCAAAGACAATGTCATCACAATCCTGGTCCCCACCGAACGGGTCGGCCTGGATTATACCAAGAGAAAATACAGCCTTCCCCTTAAAGTTGTAATTGAAGAAATGACCGGCATCGCCTGCCAGCTGGAATTCGTGGTCCCCGAAGACCTGAATCCGGAGAGCAAAAAGGAAAGGATGGCCACCAGCCATTCCCTCTACGGGCTGAATCCCAGGTACACCTTCAATACCTTTGTGGTCGGCAGCAACAACAAATTTGCCCACGCCGCTTCCGTGGCGGTGGCCGAAGCCCCGGGGAAAATCTACAATCCCCTTTTCCTCTACGGCGGCGTCGGTCTGGGCAAAACCCATCTGATGCATTCCATCGCCCATTATATTCTGGAAAACAATCCGGAGATGAATATCCTCTACGTCACCAGCGAGGAGTTCACCAACGAAGTCATCGAAGCCATCCTGAACGGCCGGAACGGCAACAATACCGCCATCAATAAATTCCGTGAAAAGTACCGCAGCATCGATGTGCTTCTGGTGGATGACGTCCAGTTCATCATCGGCAAGGAATCCACCCAGGAGGAATTTTTCCACACCTTCAATTCCCTGCAGATGCAGGGCAAGCAGATTATCCTTTCCTCCGACCGTCCGCCGAAGGACATGACGGTTCTGGATGACCGTTTCCGCTCCCGTTTCGAGATGGGCCTGATGGCGGATATCCAGAAGCCGGATTACGAAACAAGGATTGCCATCTTAAAGAAAAAGCAGGAAATCGACGGCAGATATGTGGACGATGAAGTCATCGAATACATTGCCGCCAACATCAAATCCAATATCCGTGAACTGGAGGGTGCCCTGAACAAGGTCATCGCCATGTCGGATATCGAGAAAACGCCCCTGAACCTGGAGCTGGCCCAGAAGGCCCTGGTGGACATTATCTCCGAAAGAGGCAAAAAGCAGGTGGGTCCCGAGGAAATCATCAAGGCGGTAGCGGAAATGTACGAGGTTACCGTGGAGGATATCAAGGGCAGCAAAAGAGACAGCAAAACCGTAACCCCCAGACAGATAGCCATGTATCTTATCCGTGAGATGACCGGCGCCACCCAGGAAGCCATCGGACAGATGATGGGCGGCCGGCACCATACCACGGTAATCAGCGCCCTGGACAAGGTGGAAAGCACAAAGTCCACCTCCCCGGAAATGGCGGATGCCCTGGAGACCCTGCGGAACAAACTAACCAACCAGTAAGTTATCCACAAATTTTGTGGATTCAACGTGGATAACCTGTGCATTACCTGTGGTTTGAAGGTTATCAACAGCCGTCCACAAACTGTCAACACCGTTTTCACAGAGTTTTAACGGCAGAATTTTTTCGAAAAGCAGGCAACTGCCTGACAAAAGAAAAGTTTTCTACTTTTCCACAGCCTATAAGAAGAAGAATTCTGATTTATTTATTCTTTTTTTCTTTTCGTTTTGCGAAAGCAGGAAAGGAGTTTTCCACATGAAACTGATTTTTTCCAAATCCGATCTGCTGAAAAGCATCAATATTTCCCTCAGGGCCGTGTCCTCCAAGACCACGGTTCCCATTCTGAAGAACATCCTGATTGATGCTTCCGGACAGGAGATCCGTTTTCTGACCAATGACATGGAGCTGGCCATCGAAACCACGGTTCCCGGCAGCATTATTGAAAGAGGCAAAATCGCCATCGAGGCAAGAACCTTTTCCGAAGTCATCCGCAAGCTGCCCGACGGCCTGATCTCCATCGAAACCAACGAGCGGATGGTGGCAACCATCACCTGTGAGAAAATTATCTTCACCCTTCCGGGACTGGACGGGGAGGATTTCCCCCATATGCCGGAGGTGGACCGGGATTATTCCCTGGGCATTTCCCAGTTTACCTTAAAGGAAATGATACGGCAGACCATTTTCTCCCTGAACATGAACGAAAACAACAAGCTGATGACGGGAGAGCTGTTCGAGATCAAGGACAATTACCTTCGTCTTGTGGCCCTGGACGGACACCGGATCGCCATCCGCCGTCTCGCCCTCGGGGGAAATTACGAGGATCGGAAGTGCATCATCCCCGGAAAAACCTTGAACGAGATCTCCCGTATCCTTTCCGACAATATTGAGGATCGGGTGGAAATCTTCCTTTCCGCGAACCATGTAATGTTCTGCTTCGATGAGACCAGCGTCTATACCAGGCTGGTGGATGGTGAGTATTTCCGTATCGACAACATGATTTCCCGGGAATACCAGACGGAGGTGCTGGCAAACCGCAGGGAATTCATCAGCTGTCTGGACAGATCCTCCCTTCTGATCAAGGAAGGCGACAACCGTCCCATCGTCCTGAACATTATTGACGGCTTTATCGAGATCAATATCCAGTCCTCCTACGGATCCTTAAGCGAGGATCTGGACGTGGAGAAGCAGGGGAAGGATCTGCGGATCGGCTTCAACCCCCGTTTCCTGGGGGATGCCCTCAAGGTTATCGATGAGGATGACGTGCATATTTATTTTGTCAACGGCAAGGCGCCGGGCTATATCAAGGACGAGGAAGAGAATTACATCTATATGATCCTTCCGGTAAACGTCCTCTGATGCGGGAGTAAGATGAAAGAGATCAGAATTAAGGACGAGTATATCAAGCTCGGACAGGCCATGAAGCTGGCAAATCTGGTGGATTCCGGTGTGGATGCCAAATTTGTCATTACCGACGGTTATGTGACTGTGAACGGCGAAAAGGAAGAACGCCGGGGAAGAAAGCTGTATCCCGGTGACGTTTTCGCCTACAGAGGGGAAGAAGTAAAGGTTGTATGTGGGTAGAATCCGTCAAATTAAAGGATTTTCGCAATTATACGGAGGCGGCGCTTTCCTTTCATGAGAACGTGAATTTTCTCTACGGGGAAAACGGCCAGGGTAAAACCAATATCCTGGAGGCCATCTACCTTTGCTCCACCACAAAATCCCACAGGGGGGCAAGGGAAAAGGAATTTATCCGTTTCGGCAGCGACGAAGCCCACATCAAGTTGGAGTTTATAAAAAATACGGGAAGGCACGTCCTGGACTATCATGTCAGGAAGAATGAAAAAAGAGGCGCGGCCATCGATTATGTGCCGGTCAGGAAGGCTTCCGAGTTTTACGGCTTCTTAAAGGCGGTCATCTTTTCCCCCGAGGATCTGATGATTGTAAAAAGCGGTCCGGCGGACAGGAGAAAATACCTGGACCGGGAGATTTCCCAGACCAGCGCCTATTACATGAAGGCCCTGTCCAATTACAACCATGTACTGGTCCAGAGAAACAAGCTTCTGAAGGAAATGTACAACGACGCTTCCCTGAAGGCCACGCTGGATGTCTGGGATGAACAGCTTATCCTCTACGGCGAGCTGGTGATCGCCCAGCGTAAGGAATTTATCCGGGAGCTGCAGGAAATCCTCCGGCCGGTGCATAACACCATTTCCGGCGGGAAGGAAGAGCTGCGCATTCTCTATGAACCGAATGCGGGAAAAGAGTATTTCCGGGACATTTTAAAGAAAAACAGGGAGAGAGATATTTACACTGCCACCACCAATGCGGGTCCCCATCGGGATGATTTTTCCCTGAAAATCAACGGGTACGACTGCAGAAGCTACGGATCCCAGGGGCAGATCAGAAGCGCGGCCCTTTCCTTAAAGCTTGCGGAAATACGGATTCTCAAAGGTATTGCCCATGAATCTCCTGTCCTCCTCCTGGATGACGTGCTTTCCGAGCTGGACAGTGTCCGGCAGGAATGCCTGCTGTCGGAGATCAAGGGATTTCAGACCATCATGACCGGGGCAGGCCTGGATGATTACATTAAGAGCAATGTTAAAATAGATAAGGTATTTCACGTAACGAACGGAAGAATAGAAGACTGAAATTTTCGGGAACAGGGGTTCCGGGAAAAAAGAAAATGGAGCGTGAAGAATGAGTCTTGAAGATTTAAGCGTAAACACAGAATACAATGCCGACCAGATCCAGATTCTTGAAGGACTGGAAGCGGTAAGGAAAAGACCGGGAATGTATATCGGAAGCACCTCGGCCAGGGGACTTCATCACCTGGTTTACGAAATTGTGGACAATTCCGTGGATGAAGCGCTTTCGGGATTCTGCAAACAGATCGAAGTCACCATAGGAGAAGGCAACATCATCACCGTCAGGGATGACGGCCGGGGCATTCCCGTGGACATCAATAAAAAATCCGGACTTCCCGCGGTGGAGGTGGTGTTCACCATCCTGCACGCCGGCGGAAAATTCGGCGGCGGGGGATACAAGGTATCCGGCGGCCTGCACGGCGTAGGCGCCTCCGTTGTCAATGCCCTTTCCACCTGGCTTGAGGTAAAGGTATACCGGGAGGGGAAAATCTACCACCAGCGGTATGAACGTGGCAAAACCGTCTGCCCTCTGGAGGTCATCGGCGAATGCGGACCGGAGGAAAGCGGCACGGAGGTTACCTTCCTGCCCGACGATACCATCTTCGAAGAGGTGGTCTTTGATTACGATACCCTGAAAACCCGCCTGAGGGAAACGGCTTTTCTGACCAAGGGCCTGAAAATCACCCTGAACGACGAGCGGGCGGAGGAGAAAAAGTCGAAAACCTTCCATTACGAGGGCGGCATCAAGGAATTTGTTCAGTACCTGAACAAAAGCAAAACCCCGCTGTACAATGATATTATTTACTGTGAAGGAGAGGTCAACGGCGTACTGGTGGAGGTAGCCATCCAGCACAATGATTCCTACCAGGAAAACACCTACGGGTTTGTCAACAACATCAATACCCCGGAGGGCGGAACCCATATCGTCGGCTTCCGGAACGCCATTACCAAAACCTTCAATGATTACGGCAGAAAGAACCGGCTTCTGAAGGACAACGAACCGAACCTTTCCGGCGAGGATATCCGGGAAGGCCTGACGGCCATCGTCAGCGTAAAGCTGGAGGAGCCCCAGTTTGAGGGACAGACCAAGCAGAAGCTGGGCAATTCCGAAGCCAGATATGCGGTGGATTCCCTGCTTTCCAACAAGCTTGAGCTGTATCTGGAGCAGAATCCTTCCGTAGCAAAGATTATTGTTGAAAAATCCGTCCTTTCCCAGCGGGCAAGAGAAGCGGCAAGAAAGGCAAGGGAGCTTACCAGGAGAAAATCCGTCCTGGATACCCTGGCCCTTCCCGGAAAGCTTGCGGACTGTACGGACAAGGATCCGAAAAACTGCGAAATCTTCATCGTTGAGGGTGATTCCGCCGGCGGCAGCGCCAAATCCGCCAGAAGCCGGGCCACCCAGGCCATCCTTCCCTTAAGGGGCAAAATTCTGAACGTGGAGAAGGCCAGGCTGGACAGAATCTACGGCAATGCGGAGATCAAGGCCATGATTACCGCCTTCGGTACCGGCATTCATGAAGATTTCGATATTGAAAAGCTTCGTTATGACAAGATTATCATCATGACGGATGCCGACGTGGACGGCGCCCATATCGCCACGCTGATGCTGACCTTCCTTTACCGGTTCATGCCGGAGCTTATCCGCCAGGGACATGTATACCTGGCCAAGCCGCCCCTGTACAAGCTGGAAAAGAACAAAAAGGTCTGGTATGCCTACAGCGACGATGAGCTGGATAAGATTTTATCGGAAGTCGGCAGGGATTCCTCCAACAAAATCCAGCGTTACAAGGGCCTGGGTGAAATGGATGCGGATCAGCTGTGGGAGACCACCATGGATCCGGAGAACCGGATTCTTCTGAAGGTCTGCATGGATGAGGAAACCCGGTCCGAACTGGACCTGACCTTCACGACCCTGATGGGCGACAAGGTTGAGCCCAGAAGGGAATTTATCGAAGAACGGGCAAAGGATGTAAAAAATCTGGATATATAACGAGCAGCGTAACCGGAAGGCAGAAACATATTTATATTTTTTCTGCCGGACGGTTAAGGTGCGGCAAAACCCATGAGCACGACAGTGCGAATGGCTTTTGGATTGCGTAAGCAGTCAGTTATATAACTAAAATGGAGATTATACATGGAAGATACAATTTTTGACAGAATTCAGGAAGTAGACTTGAAAAGAAAAATGGAGGATTCCTATATCGACTATGCCATGAGCGTTATCGCCTCCAGGGCATTGCCGGATGTGCGGGACGGACTGAAGCCCGTGCAGAGAAGAATCCTGTTTTCCATGATTGAACTGAATAACGGACCCGACAAGCCTCACAGAAAATGTGCCCGTATTGTCGGTGATACCATGGGTAAATACCATCCCCACGGTGACAGCTCCATCTACGGCGCCCTGGTCAATATGGCCCAGGACTGGTCCACAAGGTATCCGCTGGTGGACGGCCATGGTAATTTCGGCAGCGTGGACGGAGACGGCGCGGCAGCCATGCGTTACACGGAAGCCAGACTTTCAAAGATCGCCATGGAGATGCTTTCCGACATCAACAAGAATACGGTGGAATTTGTACCGAACTTTGATGATACGGAAAGAGAGCCCACCATCCTTCCTTCCCGGTACCCGAACCTTCTGGTCAACGGAACCAACGGTATCGCCGTAGGCATGGCCACGAACATTCCGCCCCACAATTTAAGGGAAGTGATCGCGGCTGTGGTGAAGATTATCGACAACCAGGTGGAGGAAGGCAGGGAAACCACCCTGGATGAGGTATGCCGCATCATCAAGGGACCTGATTTCCCAACTGGCGCGGAGATTCTCGGCACTGCCGGCATCCGGGAAGCCTATACCAAAGGCCGGGGCAAGATCTACGTCCGGGGCGTATCCAACATCGAGACCCTGCCCAATGGCAGGCAGGAAATCATCATCACCGAGCTTCCCTACCAGGTCAACAAGGCGAAGCTGATTGAAAAAATCGCGGAGCTGGTCAAGGAGAAGAAGATAGAAGGCATCACCGGGCTGAACGACCATTCCAACCGGGAGGGCATGCGCATCTGCATCGAGCTTCGAAAGGATGCCAATGCAAACGTCATTCTGAACCAGCTTTACCGGCATACCCAGCTGCAGGATACCTTCGGCGTCATTAACCTGGCGCTGGTGGACGGCCAGCCCAAGGTCATGAACCTTCTTGAAATGCTGCAGTATTACCTGAAGCATCAGGAAGAGGTGGTGACGGGCCGGACGAAATACGACCTGAACAAGGCGGAGGAGCGGGCCCACATCTTAAGCGGTCTGCTGAAAGCCCTGGATCATATCGATGAAATCATCCGTATCATCCGGGCCTCCGAAAATACCCAGAAGGCCAAGGAGAACCTGATTGAAGCCTTCGGCTTTTCCGATGCCCAGGCCCAGGCCATCGTGGACATGCGTCTGCGGGCCCTCACCGGACTGGAAAGAGCAAAGCTGCAGACGGAATTTGACGAGCTGGAAGTAAAAATCAGGGAATATAAGGCCATCCTTGCGGACAGGAACCTGCTTCTGAATGTTATCAAAACCGAAATCAATGAGATTTCCGAAAAATACGGCGACGACCGCCGGACCAAAATCGGCATTTCCGATTTTGAGGTGATCGACGAGGATCTGATTCCCAGAACCGATTCCGTGGTTGCCATGACCGGTCTTGGTTACATCAAGAGAATGACGCCGGACAATTTCCGGCTGCAGAACCGGGGCGGCAAGGGCATCAAGGGCATGCAGACCATAGAAGACGATACCATCCGGGAGATGTTCATGACCAACAGCCACAGCTTCCTCCTGTTCTTCACCAACAAAGGAAGAATGTACAGGATGAAGGGCTATGAAATTCCGGAGGCCGGCCGTACGGCCAGGGGCACCGCCATCGTCAATCTGCTCCAGCTTCAGGGAGACGAAAAGATCACCACGGTTATTCCCGTGCCTGAATTCTCGGACGGCCTGTACCTGTTCATGGCCACGAAACGCGGTATCGTAAAGAAGACGCCGCTGATGAACTTCTCCAATGTGAGAAAGGGCGGCATCATTGCCCTGAACCTGAACGAAGGGGACGATCTCATCGAAGTACGCTGCACCGACGGAAAAGACAACATCATGCTGGCCACGGCTAAGGGCATGGTTATCCGGTTCAATGAGGAGGATGTCCGCAGTATGGGCAGGGCCTCCACCGGCGTATACGGTATCCGGCTGGCAGAGGATGACGAAGTCATCGGCATGCAGAAGGATACGGATGGCTCCACCGTGCTGATGGTTACCGAAAACGGCATGGGCAAACGGACCCGCTGTGAAGAATTCACTGGGCATCATCGTGGCGGCCGCGGCATGATCGGCTACCGCCTGAATGCGAAAACAGGCCGTCTTGTGGCCTTCAAGGGTGTGGAGGACGAGCACGACGTCATGCTCATCACTTCCGCCGGAACCGTTATCCGCATTCGTTGCTCGGATATTTCCGTACTGAGCAGGAGCACCAGCGGTGTGAAGCTTATGAATATGGACGAGGGCATCCGTGTGGCTTCCCTTACCCGCCTTCCCCGGCAGGAAGAGGAAGAAGAGGACGCAGAAAACGTAACAGAATAAAAAAAACCCAGCCGGCTGACAGCAGTCGGCTGGGTTTTTCTTTTCAATTTCAATTCAGCAAAGCGCTTCGCCAAGGCTCCTGCAGTCGGAAAGCTCCTCTTCACCGGGCGCGTTGTTGGCCATTACACATTCATAAGCCAGTACAGCGGCGGTAAAGACGGGATTTCTTCTCCGCTTCCTCCTGATTGGAATAGGCTTTCCAGGCACCGGTGTATTTGACGCCCTGACGGGAATTCTTCATAAAACACCGGACATCCTCCGGGGGATAACCGAGGAAAAGACCGATTTCATGGGGGAAGGCGATATCCTCCGTGATCAGCGTAAAAAGATTTGCGGTTTTAATTCCTGCCAGTGTCGGCGCACAGTACTCGATAATATAGGAATCCAGCATAAGTTATCAATAGGTTAGTTATAGCTAACTGCCTGGGAAATAAATAACCCTTTCGGGCAGTTATGTGTGTGAGAGTGTTGCGAGTTAGCCATAGCTAACTACCTGCAGTATAACATTTTTCACAGCTGTGTCAAGAGGGAAAATTTCTTTCTTTCCCGCGCCTTTTTGCCATGGGCTTCATACTTTTACTTTTGTATTGACAGTCCGGCGGGTTTTTAGTATAATTTCATTTGCGTTTAAGCAAAAAATATATGGATCCATTGGATCGGGCTTTGGAGAAGTACTCAAGAGGCCGAAGAGGCGCCCCTGCTAAGGGTGTAGGTCGGGAGACCGGCGCGAGGGTTCAAATCCCTCCTTCTCC
>CADBNF010000021.1 GCA_902796005.1 uncultured Lachnospiraceae bacterium
ATACGGCAGTGAGAATACCTACGTTAAGCAGCAGGCCAGTACCTATCGGCTGAAGAGAGACAGCTATGAATATCTTATCAACGTAACTGGCCATCTGGATAACTACGTGTATGCCAAAGCCTATCTGGTTGTCATCAACAATTCAACCGGAGAACAGGAAGTGTATTACGGCAGGATGATGTACGGAACCTACAACTCCTTAACCGCCAGCGGAAGCGGCGGAGAGGACGACCATCCGGAGTGGTAGGAATCGTCAAAGTTGGACATGCTTTTCAAAGACAATAAAAAAATAAACAACAGCGAAAGCTGAGAAAAGAGGAAACAAAATGAAAGAGAAATTTGAAACCGCTGAATTGGAAATTGTGGTATTTAATGGTCAGGATGTTATTACAACATCTCCCGGTGGCGGCGGCGGAGAAGACCCCAACCCGGATTTTTAATATTTGCTATATACTATTTTAAAGTTGTAGGTAAATTATAATATGTAGAATTAGTACTATTAATTGCGGAAGCTTTTAGAGATTTCCAAAGCTGTATAAGAGGGGTGACCAAATGGTCACCCCTTTATAGTGTTATTCTATAATAAGACTATTCAAAAACCCGTAGCGCAATTGACACAGGTCATTTTCGCAGATATAATAACAATTAATGAATAATGACACATTCGATTGTGTATTATGATGGCTTTTCCCGGTGATTTGAACGGAAATAAAATGGGTGGGAAGAGCGGTTGGTTTAGTTCCTGATTAAGCGATACTCTCGGAATGTAAAACAGGTGGATGGAGCATGACAACAAAAGTAAAAAGGCGTAATAACAAGTCTAAAATGTTTATATCATTGCTATTGATCATATCAATAATGGTTTCCGTTTTAGTATTACCAAAAACGATTTCAGCTGCGGAGTATATGGTTGCGTTTCACGAGAATTTACCAGACTCTAATCAGATGGTGCGTATTTCTGGTTCGGGAGAATTGAGTATAAACCCGGATGAAGGAATTATTATATTAGGTAATAAAGGTATTGATTACGATTTCAGCAGTCCGGATTATGTCCTTAATGGATGGAACACAAAGCCAGATGGGACGGGGATTGCTTTGAATATTTACGGCTATCATGAAGGGAATAGCTTCGAAGTTAATGAAGATTTGGACCTGTATGCCCAGTGGACAAAAGCTTATACGATTATTCTTCATGAGAATGCAAAAGATTCAGACCAGACAGTTCAAATCGCAGGTATCGGAGAATTAAGTGCAACTGATTCGGAGGCAACATTTAGCTCTGACGAATATCATTATTCCAATCATACTACATTTGCTTTTAATAATGCGGAACGGGACTTCTTAGGCTGGAATACTAAAGCAGATGGAAGTGGCACTGATTATCCCGCTGGTCAGCCGTTTACAGTAGATGCAGATATGGATTTATATGCTCGGTGGGAAAGCATCGTGACATTTCATGATAATTCCGAGGAAGATAAGACAGTATGTCTATGTGGTAGCGGTCAACTGTCTCTTACTGACTTCAGTGCATATATTGTTGATTCAGGAGAGTCAATACTTTTCAATTTTACCAAAGACGGTTATATGCTGGTCGGCTGGAATTCATCTGCAGATGGGACAGGAACCTTTTACCCCGTATACAGCGATGTATTGCTTGATAGAGATATGGAGCTTTATGCACAATGGAGTGAAGAATACACCATAACCATGCATGCTGATTTAGGTGGTTCAGGAAGCAATGAAACTAAGGAAGTTAGTGTTCCTTTAGGTGGATACTTCAAAGTGGTTGGAGGCAAAAATCCAGGAGTATGTACATATTATCCTGAATCAAGCGCTGTAAGCTGTCAGAACAGTTTCGAAGACATTACCAGGACAGATGCTGCATTCGACTGTTGGATTGATGATGATCGTAACGTTTATAGGTCCGGTTCAACCTTATATGGCCCGGTTACAGATGATGTGGATTTATATGCTGTAATGACATCAAATACAGTCAGCGTTACTTTTAACTTTGGTACCTCTGGTTCTGTGACAAGAACTTTCGCCAGAGGGGCAGCGATTCCATATGAATACAAAGAAACTGGACAATATCAAGTCGGCTGGTCAGAGGATTTGACCAAGCAAGAGTATTATGATGAATTACAATTTGATATGGAGATGGTAATTGCAGATAAAGATAAAACATTCTATCCCGTTTATATCTCTGAAGGAAGAACAAAACCATATCTTTATGATTCGGTCAGTAGCTTTTACTACTCTGTGCTTAATAATAATACCGTTGTTGTACAAGGGTATAACGGTTCGTTAGCCAAATTACGAATACCGAATACAATAGGAGGAAAAACTGTTGTAGCGTATTCGATATACGATGCATTTAATAATCCGGAAGAGGACTTTGGAACACCCTCAAAAATAGAAAGTCTTGTTTATCCTGATTACATTCCACATGTAAAGATTCATGGCTCAGATGCTGGACGGTTTACAGCGGGCATGTTCCCGGAATTAAAGGTGCTTTATTTTGAAAATGAGTTACCGGATATTTTGCCTAACGATTTTAATGGTCTTGAGGTGACAGCGTATTATCCCGCATCCTGGGAAACTGTGCCTTCTTCAACGTTTGGAAGTGCAAAGAATATTACTTGGGTACCATTGATAGATGTTTCCTATACGGAGCGTTGCATAGACATGATCCCTGATGTCAATCAACTGACGCTTAATGATAAGCCGGTAGTGGAAGATGCCAGGGCTGCATATGAAAGCTTAAATAACGAGGAGCAAATCCGGGTTAATCAGGACAAATTGGCCCACCTGGTTTCCGCAGAAGCAAAGATTGCGGAATTGGAGGCTGCACAAGGCATCACATGTGTAGTTACAGTTACTTCAGTAGGAGATGGAGTAAATGGCTCTATTGCTCCTGTATATGGAGGGGGTATATACCATCCGGGCGAGACAGTAACTGTTGGTGCAACAATAGTAAATGGCTTCACATTCGTTGGCTGGACTGTAGATGGCACTATCGTAAGTACAGATACGGAGTACACTTTCATAGTTGAAGGCGATACTGACCTTGTAGCCACATATCAGGTGAAGAATGAAGTATCCTATAGTCTTAAGATTACAGGTATGGATTTCAAGGTCAATGGTATTCCCCAGAACAATGTTTACTATGAGAGCTTCAAAGCCGGAACAGACGTCGTGCTGAGTTATTACGGAAACGATACTTTCCTTCGCTGGGAGAATTCTTCCAATCAGCCGCAGTCGGTGAGCCCGAGTGTCACTCTGACTATGAACCGGAATTATGAGCTGCGGGTGACAACTGTACGCAGCATTCCGGGAGATGAGACAAACGGATACTATGCGTATGTAGAATTCATTTCACCCTTTGACCAGGTGATGTCCGCTTCCACCTGGAGCAGCAAAGACAATTACTCCGCACATTCCCTGCCTGGTAGTGTATCCAAAAGCGGATATACCTTTGCCGGATGGACTATGGACAAAGAGACGGCAGCAGGTACTAAGGATATCATTACTAGTATAGATGCAGAACATTCTTATATCGGACTGACTGCTCTTATGGAAGTGATAGATTCACCGAGAACGGTTACTGTGTACGATGCAGACGGAAATTCAACTGAAAAGCAGGTAAATCTGGGCAGAACCGTAACACTGAAGGCCGGAAACGTATCCGGCAAGACCTTCAAATGCTGGGCTTTGAATGCGGAAGGAACTGTACCGTTAAGCTATAGTGTAGCGTACTCCTTCAAAGTAACTACGGATATCTCTGTGTACGCGATATATGTGAATGCAGGAGAAAGCGTGACGGCGCTTCCTGTCGCGGCATCCACAGGAGCGTATGGCTTCACTGACGGTGGCAAGAATAAACTGTCGTTCACCGGAAACTATGATGTTCCAGAAGGGTATACGGTAGTCGAATACGGCCTGCTTTACGGTACGAAGGCGACCGAATTCCCGGATGTGGAAACAGCTGAAGGCAAGCTTGTGTATGAAAGTGAGAATACATACGTCAAGAAACAGGCCAGTACCTACCGGTTAAAGCGAGACAGCTATGAATATCTTATCAACGTAACCGGCCATCTGGACAACTACGTGTATGCCAAAGCCTATCTGGTTGTCATTAACAGTTCGACCGGAGAGCAGGAAGTGTATTACGGCAAGATGATGTACGGAACCTACAACTCCTTAACCGCCAGTGGAAGCGGCGGGGAGGATGATAATCCGGAGTGGTAAGGCCCTGCTTCATTGGACATGTGTTTCAATGATTATTTGATTTAACAAACAACAGCGTAAAATGCTGAGAAAAGAGGAGACTAAATGAAAGAGAAATTTGAACCCGCTGAAGTGGAAATCTTGTTATTTGATAGTCAGGACGTTATTACGACATCTCCCGGTGGCGGCGGCGGAGAAGACCCCAACCCGGACTTTTAACAACAGTGGAAAGCTCATTAATGGTATGAAAAGAATTATAAAAAGCTGTACAGTTCTGATAGTCTGTCTGGCATTATTCAACATACCCTGCTTTGCTCAAACCTACACAGAAGGCGCTTTTTATTATGAGCTTGAAGGCGAGTCGATAACGATAACCGGATATTTCGGCAGAGAGGAAGAGATAACCGTTCCGGAAACCATCGCGGGTTATCCGGTGAATACTATCGGCTCCGGAGCCTTTGCAGAATCAACCGGGGTGAAGATTATTCATCTTCCCGGAACGATTACAGAGATTCAGGAGAATGCCTTTCTGCCTGAGCAGCAGATTCTGTATGCGGAGAACCATCCGGCTAATGGAGGAAATGCCCCTCAAAGCATACCGGATAATCAATCAGATGTTGAATCCGGTGAGGTGGTCCCAGATGATGGTTATTCTGATGAGGAGCCGGTGATAATTGTCGTGGGCGATGACTCAGAAGAAGGTACAGGTGAAATCGGTGAGGACACCGCTGTCCGTGGCCCGGGCAGTGGTGCTGAAGGTGACCTTATGGAAGAAGATGAGGAAATCCTTTCAGAAACAGAACTTGAAAGCAGTTCTGCGGAAAAAACCGAATCAACTTCTGCGGCTGAGGAAGCCAGTCAGGCAGCGGACATATCGGCTGAAAACAGTGAACAAATAGCAGAAAAGGAAGCAGCAACAAGGATAACCAATCCTGCTGTTTGGGTTGCCATATGTGCAGGTGTAGTTGTCGTTGTTGTACTTATCATTGCTCTGCATAAAAAGAAGAGGTAGATTATGTCACACGCAATTCAAATTCACTGATTTTGAATTCAGCATACGATTTCGCTGACATATCGACAAATGGAATCTGTATTATGATTAAAGAATACACAATTGAACCGGATGATAGACCGACAGAAGAGCAGCTGCAGAAAGTCAGAGAAGCTGCTAAGTATGAAATCACTTTTGATGAGGATTCTCCGGAGTTATCCCCGGCCATGATGAAAGCCTTTAAATGTGCGGCAGCGCAGCAGGTGCCAGGAAGCGTGAGCCGGTTCTTAGTTGATTCCAAAAAATCATAAACCCCAGGGGGCAGCCAGCCGGCTGCCCCTGTTTATATGCTTTGCGCATTGTTTTCAGAATAGAATTGAAATAAAAACGCAGACGTATTACAATTATTCTGTAAAGATACAAATTATGAATTGGATGAATGTTAGATATAGAGAAGAGGTATCCCTATGGAGGAGAAGAAACTCGAATTTGCAGTATTCTGCATAGAAAATATTGCAGCGCAATTGAAAAAAGACGGACAGGCAGTGTTTGAGGATTTGACCGAGAAAAGCAACCTTTTATACGGTTATATCCTGCCCAATTATGAAATCCTGCACACACAAGGCAAAGAATACATCGTGGAGGATATTATAGAGTTAATGAGAGAGGATGGCCTGTGCGCATGAACGTTTATCATGGTTCCTGGATGCAGATATTATCTCCTGATATTAGTCATTCGCGGAAAAATGTGGATTTTGGACAAGGGTTTTATGTTACGCCTATTTATGATCAGGCCAAACGATGGGCTGAGAAATTCAAGACACGTGGGAAGCAGGCGGTAGTTTCCAGATATAGTTTTGATGACTCTGCCTATGATGAGGTGAGAACGCTTAGCTTCGATTCCTATTCGGAAATGTGGCTGGATTTTATTATGAATTGTCGCGCGGGAAAAGATAATTCAGATTATGATATTGTCGTCGGTGGCGTTGCAAATGATAAAGTGTTTAACACGGTAGAACTGTATTTTGATGGTTTAATAGATAAAACTGAAGCGATAAAACGTCTGCGGTACGAAAAACCAAATCTGCAGATATGCTTCCGTTCACAGGAGGTAATCGATCGGTATCTGAAGTTTGAAGGGAGCGAAATCGTATGAATGCAAATCCCATCCTGCTGCAGAAGAAATATGCCCGGGTTATTGCGCGGTATGCGCAAAAATATAATGTACCTGTGGAAAAAGCACTTGAATTGTTCTATAAGTCGTTATTGTATCATCAGATAGTAAACGGCGTTTCGGATTTACATTGTATGAGCGATGATTATCTGGCAGAAGAACTGCACGACGAGTGGTGCGAGAGGCAGCGATAAGCCAAAACAGTGCCAGCCCCTCACGTTACGTGAGGGGCTGTTGCTATTGCTGCCATTTATTTATCAGCCTGCATGTACGCTCATGCGTTCTTCGTTCTCGTAGTATTCTCTGCTGTAACAGAAGAGCTCCTGGGTGGCATCCCACATCTGCTTCGGATCCGGTGAGAAGACGGAGGTGTAGAAGCCGCCGCCGGCACCGTACATATCCACGGTTTTGTGGATGAGCTTTGTAAGCTCTTCGCCCTCGGGCAGCGGGTCGCCGAAGCCATAGCCTTCAAGGCCGGTGTTGAAGCCGATCTTATCGCCGTATTTCTCCTTCAGCATGGGCACGTCGTTGGCCCGGCGCTGCAGCTGAATGAAATCAATGCCCAGATCAATCATGAAGGGCACAAACCGTTCAATCTTGCCGCAGCTGTGCAGCTCGAAGACACAGTCCCTGCTCTTGATGGCGTCGATGATGATCTTGGTGGGTTCGTAAACCATTTCCTCCATCATGGCCGGGGAGAAGAAGGTGTCACGCTCGGTGCCCCAGTCGTCGTGGAAGGTGACGAAATCGACTTTGGCGATTTCCGTCATCTTCAGGAAACGGTCTTTGGTGAATTCGGCAAAGGCCATCAGGAAGTCGCGGACGGCTTCCGGCTCCACAGCCATGGCCACCATGGACTGCTCATAGCCGCCTAAGAGGGCTACCAGACGTTCGGTGCAGCTCTGGCCGATATTCAGGTGCAGGACCTTGTCCACCTTGCCGTATTTCTCCATGAATTTTTTCTGGCATTCCACGTAGTCGTGTTTGCTGAAATCCGGCCATTTGACTTCTTTTTCCCAGTTGGTGATGTCCGATACCACGGGCGGAATGCCGGGGGTGAGCATGGGGCCGCCGGCCTCCGGCACGAAGGTCCAGGTGCAGCCGAAATCATCCACAAAGTTCGAGCGTTCGGTGGAACCCCAGGGATTTGCCGGCGGTTCCGCGCCTTCGGGCAGGTCCGGCATGGGCGGCGCTTCCAGGTCAAACTGGCTTACATTGATGACATCGGTCAGGGAATTGGGCAGCCACACTGGATGGTCCCGGAAGGCAGCCCGGCGGAAATTCTCTTTTACGGAGATGGGGTAGTCCAGCTTCGGCACCTTGGCGGTTTTGTCGCTGAACATCATGGGCATTTCTTCAAATTCTGCGTCCTCACGATAGGGCGGTCTGGTATACGACATTCTTCTCCTCCTTTATGCGGGCGCTTATGCGCCGCAGACTGTATCTGCAAAAATGTTCTTCTGAATACTATTGTATCAGAAGGCGGAGGGGATGGTAGAACGCCGCCGCACAAAAATTGGAGTAAAAGGGGGACGGTTCTTTTGTCATCTTTTGCAAACAAAAGATGACAAAAGAACCGTCCCCCTTTTTTACCTCCATGTCACACTGGTTTAAGCAAAGATTTCCGGTTCCGGGTAATCTGTGCCGAAGGTATCAACCTCCACGGTCTGCATGACCTGGTCCTCCAGAGGCTTGTCGTTGTAGTTGGTGCGGACCTCCGCAATGGCATCCACCACGTCCATGCCCTCGATAACCTTTCCGAAGGCGGCGTACTGGCCGTCCAGATGGGGTGCATCCTTGTGCATGATGAAGAACTGGCTGCCGGCGGAGTCCGGATGCATGGCTCTGGCCATGGAGATGACGCCTGCGGTGTGTTTCAGTTTATTTGCAAAGCCGTTGGCTTCAAATTCACCTGCGATGGAATAGCCGGGATCGCCGTAGCCTGTGCCCTCGGGGCAGCCGCCCTGGATCATGAAGCCCTTGATGACCCGGTGGAAGATTTTGCCGTTATAGAAGCCTTTCTTAACCAGGCTGATAAAGTTGTTGACAGTATTCGGCGCGACTTCTGGATAAAGCTCCAGCTTAATCTGTTTTCCGTCGCCCATGGTGATGGTAACTACAGGATTTGCCATAGGTTGTTTCCTTCTTTCTTAAACTGTCCGGACACAGGCCTTTCGCCTGCCGGATGTTACTACTATAGTCGGTAAATGCTTTTTCCGCAAGCCCTTCCCGGCAATTTGCCTGCCGGCTGCAACAGAGTTGATGCGCAGAATAAATAGCATTTGTCTTTCCTTCGGAAATATGCTAAAATATTTTGGCAAATTTTCTGACAGGAATGGTGACGAATGAGAATTCTGGAAACAAACAGCGAAAAAGAGACGTTTTCCCTGGGGGAATATTTCGGCCGTACGGCCCGGCCGGGCAGGGTGATCACCCTGGACGGGGATTTGGGCTGCGGCAAAACCGTATTCACAAAAGGACTGGCCCATGCCCTGGGCATCGAGGAGCCGGTGACCAGTCCCACCTTTACCATCCTGTCGGTCTATGAGGAAGGACGGCTGCCGCTGTATCATTTCGATGTTTACCGCATCGGGGATATTGAGGAAATGTATGAAATCGGCTACGAGGAGTACTTTTTCGGAAACGGGGTGACCGTGGTGGAATGGTCGGACCTGGTGGAGGAGCTGATTCCTGCAGACGCCCTGCGTATCCGGATAGAGAAGGATGCGGACAGGGGCTTTGACTACCGGAGGATTACGGTGGAAGGAGAGGACGAATGAATATACTGGCCATAGACAGTTCAGGGCTTCCGGCAACGGCGGCCTTTGTGCGGGAGGACAGGGTGACGGCGGTATTTACCGTGAACAACAAGCTGACCCATTCCCAGACCCTTCTGCCCATGATAGATGAGATGAAGAAAATCGCGGGCCTTTCGGCAACGGACCTGGATGCGGTGGCGGTGGCCAAAGGCCCCGGCTCCTTTACGGGGCTTCGCATCGGTTCCGCCACGGCGAAGGGCATTGCCCAGGCCCTTGACCTTCCCATCGTGGAGGTATCCTCTTTGGAGGCCATGGCCTTTGCCCTGCACGGTACGGACAGGCTTATCTGCCCGATGATGGACGCGAGACGGGGGCAGGTGTATACCGGCCTCTACCGGTTTGAGAAGGAGAAGCTTGTCTGTATGACCGAGCCCTTTGCCTGTCCGGTGGAAGAGGTGGTGGAGAAAATCAACGCCGCCGGCCTTCCGGTCATGTTTACCGGGGACGGCTTCCCGGTGTACCGGGAGAAAATACGAAACCTGGTTACCGTGGATTATCTCGAAGCCCTGCCCTTCCAGAACCGGCAGAATGCCGCGGCCTTAGGTATCCTGGCCATCGGCTACCTGAAGGAAGGCCGTACGGTGCGCGCAGACCTGCACGCGCCGGAGTATCTGAGGCTTTCCCAGGCCGAACGGGAACGGGCGGAGAAGGAGAAGGCAGAGAGGAAGGACAGGGAATGCTGACGTTTCGGGAAATGACCATGGAGGATCTGGAGGAGGTCCTGCGGATTGAGGAGGAGAATTTCTCCACCCCTTGGACCGCCAATTCCTTCTTTTCCTTTTTTATAAGGAACGACACGTATTTTGCCTGTGCCTTTGAGGGAGAGGAGCTGGCGGGCTATGCCGGCCTGATGCTCATCGCCCCCGAGGCGGAGCTTGTCAATATCGCCGTGAAGAAAAGCTGCCAGAATAAAGGCATCGGCAGGGCCCTCCTGGACCATGTGCTGGCCGAGGCCGCGGACCGGGGCATCACCGATATGTTCCTGGAGGTGCGCATCAGCAATACCACCGCAAGAAGACTGTATGATAAGGCAGGCTTTACCTTCCTGGCCATCCGCAAGGACTATTACGAGGATCCGATTGAGGATGCCCTGCTTATGAAACGGGAGATCCGGCCATGATTACCCTGGAGCTGGAACATTTCTCTCTGGCGCAGATCGCTGCCTCCGGGCAGTGCTTCCGGATGACGAAAAATGAGGACGGAAGCTATACGGTGATTGCCGGCGACCGGTGCCTTAGGGGTTCCCAGGAGGGGAGCCTTGTGGAATTTGACTGCCCCTCCTTAAAGGAACTGGGCTTCTGGGTGCAGTATTTTGACCTGGAAGAGGATTACGGGCGGTTTGCCGCCGCTGTGGATGAAAGGGACGCGTATCTTTCCGGCGCAGTGCGGCTGGGGGACGGTATCCGTATCCTCCGGCAGGATCTGTGGGAAATGACTGCATCTTTCCTGATTTCCCAGAACAATAACATTGCCCGCATCAGGCGGTGCATCGAAAACCTCTGCCGAAGCTGCGGAGAGAAGAAATGCACAAAAGACGGTGAGGTTTTTTATGCATTTCCACAGCCGGAGGCTCTTGCCGGCCTGGCTGACGATGCCCTCATGGACTGCAACCTCGGCTACCGCAGCCGATACCTGGTCCGCAGCGCGAAGATGATTGTTTCCGGGGAAGTGAGCCTTCCGGCAATCCGGCAGATGAATTATCCGGAGGCGAAGGCCGCGCTTCTGAAGCTTTACGGCGTGGGTGAAAAGGTGGCGGACTGCATCTGCCTTTTCGGCCTTCACCACCTTGAGGCATTTCCCGTGGACACCCATATCCGGCAGGTGCTGGATCGGGAATATCCGGACGGCTTTCCCTTCGGCAGGTACGAGGGCTTTGCCGGGGTGATACAGCAGTATATTTTTTATAAAGAACTGGTAGGATAAATATGCACGACAAACTGACGAAGAGCGACATCGAGAAGATGGAGCAGGAGATTGAACACCGCAAGCTGGTGGTAAGAAAGGAAGCCATCGAGGCGGTGAAGGAGGCCCGCGCCCAGGGCGATTTGAGCGAAAATTTTGAATACTATGCGGCGAAGCAGGCGAAAAACCAGAATGAAAGCCGCATCCGTTATCTGGAAAATATGATCCGCACCGCCACGGTCATCGAGGACCGGTCAAGGGAAGACGAGGTGGGCTTAAACAAGCGCGTCGTTGTGGAATTTGAGGAAGGCGACACGGAGGAATACAAGATTGTTACCCCGGTGCGGGGCAATTCCCTTAAGGGGCTGATTACCTTTGAATCCCCCTTGGGCGCCGCCCTCATGGGGAAAAAGGCCGGGGATCTGTGCTTTGTGGATACCGGAAGTACCAGCTATACCGTGAAAATCCTTTCCGTGGAGAATACGGGAGAGGAAGAGACGGACGAGCTGCGCAAATATTAAAGGAGCATTGTCATGAATATCAAAAAACCTGGAAAATCCATGATTATTTTTTATGTAATCGTGGTGGTGGCCATGCTGGTTATCAACCTGGCCATCATGCCGGCCATTGCCTCCTCAAGAATACAGGAGGTGGGCTACGGCACCTTTATCAGTATGCTGGAGAAGGGTGAAGTCAAGGAGGTGGAAATCAACCAGTCCACCGGCATCATCACCTTCGGCGACAAACAAGAGCCGGAAAATTATTACAAAACCGGCCTGATGAACGATTACAAACTGACAGACAGGCTGCTGGAGGCGGGCATTGACGATTTCGAGAGCACCATCATCGAAACCACCTCCCCCTTCGTGGGCTTTCTGCTGTCCTGGGTGATTCCCCTGGTGATCATCTTCATCCTCTACCGGGTGGTGATCAACAGCTTCGCCAAGCGTATGGGCGGCGCGGAAGGCCTGGGCAACGCCATGAGCTTCGGCAAGAGCAATGCCAAAATCTACGTCCAGTCCGAGACCGGCATCAAATTTTCCGACGTGGCCGGCGAGGATGAAGCCAAGGAGGCCCTGCAGGAAATCGTGGACTTCCTGCACAACCCGAAAAAATACACGGAAATCGGCGCGAGAATGCCGAAAGGTGCCCTGCTGGTCGGCCCTCCCGGAACGGGTAAAACCCTTCTGGCAAAGGCTGTGGCCGGCGAGGCAAATGTACCCTTCTTCTCCATCTCCGGTTCGGAGTTCGTGGAGATGTTCGTGGGCATGGGTGCGGCCAAGGTCAGGGACCTGTTCAAGCAGGCGGACGAGAAGGCCCCCTGTATCGTTTTCATCGACGAAATCGATACCGTGGGCAAGAAGAGGGACGGCTCCGGCTTTGCCGGCAATGACGAACGTGAGCAGACCCTGAACCAGCTGCTGGCTGAGATGGACGGCTTCGATGCCCGAAAAGGCGTCATGATCCTGGCCGCCACCAACCGTCCGGATTCCCTGGATCCGGCGCTTCTTCGTCCCGGCCGTTTTGACCGGAGAATTCCCGTGGAGCTGCCCGACCTTCAGGGTAGAGAAGCGATTCTGAAGCTGCATGCGAAAAACATCCGCATCAGCGACAACGTGGATTTCAATACCATCGCCCGCATGGCCCCCGGCGCCTCCGGCGCGGAGCTGGCCAACATGATCAACGAAGCGGCCCTTAAGGCGGTCAGGGACAACCGGAAATTCGTGGTGCAGTCCGACCTGGAGGCCGCGGTGGAGGTGGTTATCGCCGGTTATGAAAAGAAGAACAAGATCCTTTCCGCGAAGGAAAAGCTGATTGTTGCCTACCACGAAACCGGCCACGCCCTGGTGTCTGCCCTGCAGACCCACTCCGCGCCGGTGACCAAGATTACCATTATTCCCAGAACCTCCGGCGCCTTGGGCTTTACCCTGCAGGTGGAGGAGGATGAGCACAACCTCATGTCCAAAGAGGAACTGGAGGCCAAGATTGCCACCTACACCGGCGGACGGGTGGCGGAGGACCTGATCTTCCATTCCGTCACCACTGGCGCCTCCAACGATATCGAGCAGGCAACCCGTCTGGCCCGGGCCATGATTACCCGGTTCGGCATGAGCGACGAATTCGGCATGGTGGCCATGGAAACCGTCACCAACAAATACCTGGGTGGCGACACCTCCCTGGCCTGCTCCGACGAAACCGCCGGCGCCATCGACCGTATGGTGGTGGCCGAGGTGAAGAAGCAGTACGAAAAGGCGGAGAAGCTGCTCAAGGACAATATGGCCATGCTGCACGAGCTGGCCAAATACCTGTACGAGAAGGAAAGCATCACCGGCGACGAATTCATGGCGGTACTGAACCGCGGGCCGGCCGAACTGACGGCCACGAAGCCCGAAGCGCTGCCGGATAAGGGAGAGGACGAATGAAATTCCTGACGAATCTGGAGAAAAAGTTCGGTAAATACGCCATCAGGCACCTGACCAGGTACATCATCATCTGCTACGTCATCGGCTATGTGCTGGAAATCATCGCCATGTCCGGCGGCCCGGTGATACAGCAGTACCTGACCCTGGTGCCGGGCTGGATCCTGCGGGGACAGATCTGGCGGCTGGTGTCCTGGTGGCTGATTCCGCCCACCTCGCTGAATTTCCTGACCTTCATCATGCTCTTTGTGTATTACCAGCTGGGCACCATCCTGGAGAAGGTCTGGGGGGATTTCTACTATAATATATACATCTTCCTGGGACTGCTGGGCACGGTGGTCGGCGCCTTCATCCTGCATTTTACGGGGTATGCCCTGGCCATCGAGCTGACCTACGGGATTTACTTCAGTACCTACTACGTCAGCCTGTCCATCTTCTTCGGCTTTGCCTTTACCTTCCCGGAGGAGAGAATGATGCTTTTCTTCATCATTCCCATCAAGATAAAGTACCTGGCCCTCTTTGACGCGGCCTACCTGACCTACCAGCTCATCGTGGGCAACGCCATGACCCGGTGCCTGATTATTTCCTCCCTGGCGGCCACCTTCGTATTCTTCCTGCTTACGGGAAGGGGCAGGGGCCTGTTCAGGCAGAGACAGTCCCGGACCCAGAAGGATTTCAACGCCTACATGAGAGCGGGAACCCGGGCCGGCAACGGGGCGGCAGCAGGCGCTGGCCGGCAGCCCCAGCCGGAAATGCGTGTCTACCGGCACAGATGCTGCATCTGCGGCAGGACGGAGCTGGATGACCCGAACCTGGAATTCCGCTATTGCAGCAAATGCAAGGGCGACTTTGAATACTGCCAGGACCACCTGTTCACCCATGTACATAAATCATAAGGAGAGAAAACTATGAATACCCGGAGGATTACGGAATCAGACCATGCCAGTATTGCCTTTAACGCCTTTGTCTGCGGAGACGTGACCCTCGGGCAGGATGCCTCCGTGTGGTACAATGCGGTGGTCCGCGGCGACGACGCTGCGATTAAGATAGGGGACAGGAGCAATATCCAGGACGGCTGCGTCCTGCATATCGACCGCTTCCATCCCCTGACCGTGGGCAATGACGTCTCCGTGGGCCACGGCGCGGTGCTGCACGGCTGCACCATCGGCGACGGAACCCTCATCGGGATGGGGTCCACTGTCCTGAACGATGCGGTCGTCGGGAAAAACTGCATCATCGGCGCGGGCTCCCTGGTGACCCAGGGAACGGTCATCCCCGACGGGCACCTGGCCTTCGGCAATCCCGCGAAGGTGAGAAGGCCCCTGACGGAGGAGGAGATGAAGGGAAATCTTTTCAACGCGAAGGTGTACGTGGAGATGGCGAAAGCTCATTTCGGTGTGCCGGAGGCCCAGGAATAAACTACATCTTGTGTACCTGGCAACATGCACAAAACAGATGAAAAATATTTGTATAAATTCGTGAAAGATTTACCACCCTGTTTGGGCTGATTTCTGCTTGCATTTTTACAGTGGCTTGTGTATAATGTCCCTTGCTGTGACATAAAAGCGTTGATCCGTGAGGTTGCTGCCGTCCGGCAGGTAATTTACGGGGAGCAAATGTCCGTTCTCGAAACTGGCGACAAGTCACTGTACAAGTCAATATGTCCACCATCGTTGTGGAAACGACGTGTGAGTCTGCATGACACACACGGAGAAGTGTACAGTCACCGCTTGTCGTACTACAAAAAGTGCGAATAAGGAGGCGACTTTTTTTATGGCAAATCAGGTCATGAGAATCACGCTGAAGGCGTATGAGCATCAGTTGGTTGATGCGTCAGCTGCGAAAATTGTGGAAACCGTTAAGAAAACAGGCGCGGCCGTATCCGGCCCTGTACCGCTTCCCACCAAGAAGGAGGTTGTTACCATCCTTCGTGCGGTACACAAGTACAAAGATTCCCGCGAACAGTTCGAGCAGAGAACGCACAAGAGACTGATTGACATCATTACCCCGACGCAGAAAACGGTGGATGCCCTTTCCCGTCTGGAAATGCCCGCCGGTGTCTACATCGACATCAAGATGAAGACAAAATAATTAACCTGTGAATGCACAAAGCCGTGCGTTCGCTAGAATGAGCATGGAATCCTTAATATAAGAAAGGATAGGATGCTCCGCTGTAGAAAAACAGGAGGAAAAAGTTAATGAAGAAAGCTATTCTGGCAACAAAAGTTGGTATGACAGAGATCTTCGACGAAGACGGCGTCCTGACCCCTGTTACCGTTCTGCTTGCAGGTCCCTGCGTGGTTACCCGCGTGAAGACCGCTGAAAAGGACGGCTATGATGCGGTTCAGGTCGGTTTCGCCGATATCAGAGCCAAGCTGCTCAACAAGCCCGAGAAGGGCGTGTTCGACGCTGCAGAGGTTCCTTACAAGAGATACCTGAAGGAGTTCAGGTTTGAGAACGCTTCCGAATACGAAGTGAAGCAGGAAATCAAAGCGGATATCTTCTCCGCAGGCGATAAGGTAGACGCCTCCGCCATCAGCAAGGGCAAAGGCTACCAGGGCGCCATCAAGCGTTTCGGCCAGCACAGAGGACCCATGGCCCACGGTTCCAAGTATCACCGCCATGCCGGTTCCAACGGCTCCTGTTCCGACCCCAGCCGTGTTTTCAAGGGAAAACACATGCCCGGCCACATGGGCAGCGTAAAGGTTACGGTTCAGAATCTTGAGGTTGTTCGCGTAGACGCCGACAACAATCTGCTGCTTGTCAAGGGTTCCGTACCGGGACCGAAGAAGTCCCTGGTGACCATCCGTGAGACGGTTAAGTCTCATAAATAATAGGAAAGGAGGAACAGGTCAGTGGCAAATATCAATGTATACAATATGGAAGGCGCTGTAGTTGATACCATGGAGCTTTCCGATGAAATATTCGGCGCAGAGGTTAAGGAAAACCTCGTGCACAAGGCTGTAGTTCTTCACCTTGCAAACTGCCGTCAGGGCACCCAGAAAGCCAAAACCCGCAGCGAAGTTTCCGGTGGCGGCAAAAAGCCCTACAGACAGAAGGGTACGGGTAATGCCCGTCAGGGCTCCATCAGAGCTCCCCAGTGGACCGGCGGCGGCGTTGTATTCGCTCCCGTTCCCAGGGATTACTCCTTCAAGATGAACAAAAAGGAAAAACGCGCGGCCCTCAAGTCCGTGCTTACCGCTAAGGTTCAGGAAAACAAGTTCATGGTTCTCGATGAGCTCAAGCTTGAGAACATCAAGACCAAGGAAATGAAGAAGGTGCTGGACAACCTCAAGGTTGAGAAGGCCGTGCTCGTCGTAGACGGCAGCAACGAAAACGTTGTCCTTTCCGCCAGAAACCTTCCGGGCGTTGTTACCATGTCCCCGGACAGCCTGAACACCTACGAGCTTCTGAAGTACAATACCGTAGTCACCACCAAGGCTGGTGTTGCGGCGATCGAGGAGGTATACGCATAATGGCTAAGGTTGAATATTATGACGTTATTTTAAAACCCGTTGTAACAGAGAAGAGCATGAACCAGATGTCCGAGAAGAAGTACACCTTCCTCGTTCATCCCGAAGCCAACAAGACCATGATCAAGGAGGCTGTGGAGAAGATGTTCGACGGCGCCAAGGTAAAAAGCGTAAATACCGTTAACCTTGATGGCAAGAACAAACGCCGCCAGACCAAGTCCGGCATCACCTCCGGCAAGACCGCGAAGACCAAAAAGGCCGTGGTTACCCTGACCGAAGGCAGCAAGGACATCGAAATCTTCCAGGGACTTTAATTAAAAGTCCGGCTATGCGCGTACGATGCGCGATATTAAATCGTATTTGAAAGGAGTATCCTGTAATGGGAATTAAAACATATAACCCATATACACCCTCACGCCGGCAGATGACCGGCTCGGATTTTTCCGAAATCACCAAGACCACTCCGGAAAAATCTCTGATTTATTCTCTGAAGAAGAACGCCGGCCGCAACAACCAGGGCAAAATCACTGTAAGACACAAAGGCGGCGGCAGCAGAAGACAGTACAGAATGATCGACTTCAGACGCTTCAAGGATGATATCCCCGCAACCGTCAAGTCCATCGAGTACGACCCCAACCGTACCGCTAACATCGCCCTTATCTGCTATGCAGACGGCGAGAAAGCATATATCCTCGCTCCCGAAGGCCTGAAGGTCGGCATGACCGTTATGAGCGGCGAGAACGCCGAAATCCGTACCGGCAACTGCCTGCCCCTGGAGAAGATTCCTGTAGGTACCATGGTACACAACGTAGAGCTTCATCCCGGCAAGGGTGCGCAGATGGTCCGCTCCGCCGGCAACGGCGCGCAGCTGATGGCTAAGGAAGGCAAGTATGCCACCTTACGTCTTCCCTCCGGCGAGATGAGAATGATTCCCGGCAACTGCCGCGCCACCATCGGTATCGTCGGCAACGGCGACCACAACCTGATTAACGTCGGCAAGGCCGGCAGAAAACGTCACATGGGCATCCGTCCCACCGTCCGCGGTTCCGTTATGAACCCGAATGATCATCCCCACGGCGGCGGCGAGGGCCGTGCACCGATCGGTCGTCCCGGTCCGAGCACTCCCTGGGGCAAGCCTGCTCTTGGTCTGAAGACCAGAAAGAAGAACAAGCAGTCCAACAAGTACATCGTCCGCAGACGTGACGGAAAA
>CADBNF010000022.1 GCA_902796005.1 uncultured Lachnospiraceae bacterium
CATATAGCTGACAAGAGCCGCGTTCGAACGGCGCCTCGCAATGGTTCCCTCGGCAGGATTGCCGGCATAATACAGATAAAAATGCGGCAAATCGTCCACCAGGATGTCCGGCCAGCAGTCTCCGCTCATGCCGGCTTCCTTTCCCTTCAAGAATTCCAGCGTACCGTGGGTTCCTACATGAATCAGGGCATCTGCACCGAACTTCTCCTTCAGGAACCGATAATAAGCCACATACTGGTGATGGGGCGGCCGGGTTTTGTCATGATAGCTTTCAGCGTCCTGCGGGTCACCCCGGAAGGGCTGCAGGCCTATCCAGACATTGCCAAGTTCAAGCCCCGGAAGAAGGAGGTTGCCCTCGTCATCGACCATATATTCGCCGGGAGCTCTGCCCCATGCCTCTTCCATTTCCTTCTGTTTGGACATTTGCGCAAGATCCGCGGCATATTCCTTCTTCGGCATGCGGGGTGTGTTTTCTCCGTTGTCCCCGTATTTCGGCAGATTGACCAGGCGGTCCGCCAGAAAGATATCTTTAAGCTTTTCCGCCGGGCATTCATCCGTCCGGTAGCCCTCTTTTTTCAGTGCAGAAAGGATCGCGCTTACCGACTGCAGCGTATCCAGAAAAGCGCCGCCGAAAAGATTGTCCTCGCCCGGAGGATAGTTGTAGCACAGGATGGCCAGCTTTTTATCCGCGTTTGGTTTCTTTCGCAGGGAAACCAGCTTTTCCGCCCGACGGACCATCATATCCGCCCGTTCTTCGATGAGTTTCATTTCATCCAGCGTAATATCATATTCGTCGAAAGACGCTGTTTCCGTACGGGCACAAACCGGCATACTGCAAACTGCCCCGTCCATCTCCGGCAGCATAATGCTGATCATGACCTCGGATGCCTTCGCACCCTGGACGGAAGCTTCCCATTCCTCTTTAGTGGACCGGGTCATGGACAGGGGATGCAGATAGGGTACGTCCATCGAGGCCAGCATATCCGTGCCGGGCTTCGAATCGCCGCCCATCGGTCCCGCGCTGAAGCGGAAGGACATGGAGTTTAAGATAATATCCGGCTTCGGACAGCCGGAAAGAATGGCCGCAAGGGTACCGTCATTGACTGCTTCCACACCGTTCATGGCCACCGGCAGCACGTAGAATACACGCTGCAGCTTCTTCATCAGCCCCGCAATCCAGCCGGAATTATCCCGCGGATAAGTGGTCGCGTAGAACAGCAGAAGCGCCAGGGGTTTATCTTTTTCAAAAGGAACCATTTCCGTCAGTTCTTCGAAGCTTTCCAAAAAATGCATTCCCCCGGGCAGACATATTCCTGCCTTTGGTACGGTTCTGGGCGGCTTCGGCGCCGGAAGGCCTTCTGCATGACCATAATTTGAAAGAATCAGCAGCAGCATCTGACGGATATTGTCCATATCCGCCACAGAGAAATACCCCATAATCCAGCCGTAATTCATACGGTCGCGCATTTTCTCCGGCATCATTTTGCCGGGCATGCCCGGCGTTTCGCCTTTTTCCCGCATCATGGCGCCCATCTTCCTCATGGCCGCCATATCCGGTTTTTTGCCGGAAGAGGCTTTGGATGTTTCCGCGGTAAAGGTTCCCAGGCGCAGGTATTCCCGAAACACGCCGCCGTGGGGGACCACAAAGCCTTTTGTCTTCTTCAGGCCTTCCTCCACCGCCTGGCAGATAAGAGGCGGACTGCCCATCATATCCGTTACAGTCAGATCCGCAGATGCGATATCATCGATAAGCTTCTGCCTTTTCTCCTTCGTCAGATTGGATATCGAGTAATACAGGGACAGCTCGATGTCCGCGTTGTATTCTTTCTTCAGTTCCTCCGTACAGGCAATCAGCGATTTGATAACCGGCACGGAAACCGTTACAAATACCAGTTTCATTCTTCCTCTCCCGTATCTTTTTCAGGATGCACCACCTTACGCGCATAGAAGATCGGGCGTCCGTCTTCGCCGGTCAGCACATCCGCTTCCACCCCGAATACTTCCTCCAGCACGCCTTCCCGGATTAAATCCCAGGGACTTCCCTGCCGGTAAATATGATGCCGGTCCAGCACCACCAGCTCGTCGGAATACCTGGCTGCGTGGTTAATGTCGTGCAGTACCATCAGTATGGTGATTTTCTCTGTCCGGTTCAGATCCCTGACCAGCTCCATGATCTCCAGCTGATGTGC
>CADBNF010000023.1 GCA_902796005.1 uncultured Lachnospiraceae bacterium
CGGAGAGGATGGGATTCGAACCCATGCGCCCTTTCGGACAAACGGTTTTCAAGACCGCCTCGTTATGACCACTTCGATACCTCTCCAAAGGAATCTGCCGGTGGTGGGACTCGAACCCACACGTAGTTGCCTACAACAGATTTTGAGTCTGCCTCGTCTGCCATTCCGACACACCGGCATCACTGCCGTTCGAGCGACTGCCCGACTATAATAGCATATGAGAATTGCTAATGCAAGGATTATTTTTTCTTTTTTCAGAAAAAATTAATGCCGGAGAACCCTGCTGGAATTCTCCGGCATCTGTTCCTTATCTCATTCTTTACAGACAGTCTGAAAAATCCACAAAATCAATTCCGGTTACGGAATCCTTTGTAACCAGGGGATCAAGCCCTGCGGAATAAGCCTGCTGCATGATTTCTTCCAGTGTACGTACGGGAATAGCCAGTTCGATCTCCTCGGTGTTGCCCTTATGACCGGGCTCCTGGGGCTGCGGCTGCAGGATGGGCTTTTCTTCCGGCTCTTCGGGGATCACGGGTGTTTCGGGCACGGGTGCCTCTTCCCTGCTCTCCTGCCTGAGTTCCATACGGGCAAGGGCAATCTGCTCCTCATCCGTCAGTTCTCCGGAAGCCTGCTCCTGGATATTCTGGGGCTGCTGCACGGAACCGGTCGTATATACCCGCGTGGCATCCATCTCTTCCTTATCCATAACCTCGGCCACATTGATGGGCTCGAACTCCATCAGGGTATGGGTCGTGGCGCCGGCGGAAGCCGTTCCCTCGGATACCGAAGGGTTCCTCAGCTTGTCCAGCTCATGGGGTTTGTTGTAACTGGAAGCCAGATCACGGAAATACTGATCTTCTTCCTCTTCTTCCTCGTCCTCCAGAATACGCCTGGACATTACGGAGGAAATAATCATCAGCACAATGATCACCGCAATGATGAGCAGAAGGATGATCTTGCCCTCGCTGCTCTGCATGGCAATGGTCATGTAACCGATATAGGGAATGACCAGAAGTTTCTTGGAGGCGGTCTTGCGAAGCTTCAGCACATCTGTGGAAGAATTCTCGCTGGTACGTACCGTCACCTCACCTGTGGATGCATCGAGCTCGACGATTTCATATACGTAGGCAACCTTATCATTGCTGTATACGATCTGGTCTCCGGCGCTTAACGTGGTCAGGGATTTTCTCCAGCCGTAAGCCACAGAGCCTTCCTGCATATTTGACGTTACGTCAGGGGTCGCAACAACCGTGGTCACGCCCACCAGCGGCGGCACGAGCTGTGCCGCGGCCACAACGATAAAGATTACAAGAAGTATATTTGCTATCGCTTTTAATACTTTAGCCATAGTGCCTCCAATATACCGGTTTGCCCGGTTCAGTTATTCGCGGACAGGAAATCGTTGATCTGGTCAACCAGAAGATCGGAATTCAGGCCGTGAACCATGGCAGCCTCTTCCAGAGATTCTCCCTGTGAAGCGGGACATCCAAGACAATGCATGCCTGCTGACATAAGAATGGGTGCAATATTGATATCGACGTCAAGAAGCTCGCCAATGGTCATTTCTTTTGTGATAGTCACGTGTGTTACCTCCTTAATCTATGATTATCGACTATTTATTATAAAACATTTACCAAACCCGGTCAAGAGACGGAATTCACCGATTTGTCCGGGTGCGTTTTCCCTCAGCGGGGTCTTTCCGGGAAGCCCACCTTCTTCTGCACCTTGCGCAGGGTCTTGTTGGCATAATACCGGGCTTTCTCCGCATTTGCCCTGATGGCGCCGTCCAGATAGGACTTGTCCGCCTCCAGCTCCGCCATGCGTTTCTGCAGCGGCTGCAGAATCGCATTGACGGCCTCGCCGACCGCTTCCTTCAGCACGCCGTAGCCGCAGCCGGCAAATTCCTTCACTGCCTCATCCGGGGAAATCCCCCTGACCGCGCAGTAAATATCCAGCAGGTTGCGGACGCCGGGCTGCTCGTCCCTGTAAAGGATCTGGCCTTCGGAATCGGTCACCGCTCTCTTGAATTTACGCATGACCGTGTCGGCATCGTCCATCAGATAAATGCTCGCATTGGGATTCTCATCGGATTTAGACATTTTCTTCGACGGATCCTGCAGGCTCATGATCTTCGCGCCGGCCTTGCCGATATAGGCCTCCGGAATCGTGAAGATATCCCCGTAGATGTTGTTCATCCTTTCCGCAATATCCCGGGTAATTTCCAGATGCTGCATCTGGTCAATGCCCACGGGCACCACATCCGTCTGGTACAGCAGGATATCCGCCGCCATCAGCACCGGGTAGGTGAAAAGGCCGGCGTTGATGTTGTCGGCATGCTTGGCCGCCTTGTCCTTGAACTGGGTCATGCGGTTCAGCTCGCCCATATAGGTAAAGCAGTTCAGGATCCAGGCCAGCTCTGCATGGCCGGATACGTGGGACTGGTAATAAATGCAGTTCTTCTCCGGATCCAGGCCGGCAGCCACATACAGGGTATACAGGGTCCTGGCCCTTTTTCGCAAAACGGCCGGATCCTGGCGCACGGTGATGGAGTGCATGTCCACTACACTGTAGAAGCATTCATATTCATCACTTAAGGAAACCCAGTTTTTCAGTGCCCCGAGATAATTGCCAAGGGTGAGATTGCCCGTGGCCTGCATACCGGAAAACAGTACTTTCTTCCCGTCCAACATAATAATATTCTCTCTTTCTATAGGATAATACAGGCCGACAGCGCAGTGGAATAAATCACTTTTTCTCTGACCGGCAGCCCGGTACCTTTTTGTACAGCCTGCTCATAATAATGCAACTGCAGAGCGTATTTGTCAACAAGTTCCTGCCCGTCGCCGGCGGTTAAGCGGTCCGTCTTATAGTCCAGAATCACGTACCCGCCCTTTTCAATAAAGCAGGCATCGATAATTCCCTGGATAACCACCGCTTCCTCCGACTGCCAGTTTTCCGAAAGGGTCCTTGCCGGCAGGGAAAGCATAAAGGGCTGCTCCCGTTTCAGGGTGCCGTTCCTGTCTGCTGTTTTCATGCGCGTGCCGATGTCCGATGCGAGAAATGCCGCCACGTCGGCGGGATTCACCGCCTCCGCCTGCTCCGGGGAAATAAGCCCCTTCTTCAGCATGTCCTCTGTCTGCAGCTTTGCCTCTTCCAGGGCATCGTCATAGGAAACAGGGCCCTCCGGCAGGCGGGCATAATCCAGGAAACGCATGACCTGGTGGAAGGCCGTCCCCTTAAAGCTGCCGGAGGCCCGGGGCTTTTCCCGGGACACAAAGGCAGGCACACAGGGTACGGGCACCTCTTCGGGAAACATGGCGGTGCCGTCGCTTTCCGGGTCATGGGTTCTTCCCGCTTTTTTCAGTTCGGAAACGCTGACCTTTTCCGGCACGCCGGCATCCCCGGCAAAGGGATAGGCAAAGGCCTTCATCTCCTCGAGTATTTTTTTCGCTTCCCCATGGCAGACCGAGCCGGGTTCAGCTGAAAGGATTCTTTCAAGCGCCGTTGCTTTTTCGGCATTTGCCTCCATATCCGCTGGCATCGCCGCCCGGGCACTGACCGCCCGGATCTTTACCTTTGCCTCCTTCCGGCCTGCCTCCTGCGCCTCCGGTCCCAGGGCAGCCAGGGCTGCCTGGCCGTACAGGGCGGAAATAATCCATTCCATAAAGCAGGAGCCGGAAAGAAGCCCGGCCGCAGGCAACGGCCCGGTTTCAGGAAGGAAGGCCTCCGTGCATTTTTTCAGCAGCTGCTCCCGGCTTTTCACCACGCCGGTGATAATCAGCTTCTCCCTGGCCCTGGTCACCGCCACATACAGGACCCGCAGCTCCTCGCCGAGGAGCTTCTTCTTTATCCTTTCGGCAATATATTTCCGTATGACCGTATCCGCGGCCACCCGTTTTTCCAGGTTTACCGCCTTAAGCCCGATACCCAGCGTATCATCCAGCAGCAGACTGTTGCCCGCATCCTGAAGATTAAAGCCGTTTCCGGTTCCGCACAGGAAAACCACCGGGTATTCCAGCCCCTTGGATTTGTGCACGCTCAGGATGCGAACCGTATCGGCGTTTTCGCTGAAAATATTCGCTTCTCCCTCGTCCACGTCATACTTTTCCAGTTCCCGGATATAGCGGATAAAGGAAAAGAGGCCGTGATAGCTGGTTTTCCCGTATTCCGCTGCCCTGGTCACCAGCATTTCCAGATTGGCCCTTCTCTGGTCCCCGCCCGGCATGGCCGAAACCCAGGCAGGCAGGCCTGTTTTTTCATAAAGGGTCTCCAGGAGCCTGTATACCGGAAGGACCCGGGCATCTTCACGAAGCTCCCGGAAAAGGCGAAGAAAATCCGCCGCCTTTCTGCCGGTATCCGATGCCTCCTCCTGTGCGTCGGCAAATGTCTCAAGGGCGGAGAAAAGGCAGCCTTCCCTGACATTGATGCGAAGCCGGGCCATTTCCCCGGAGGTAAAGCCGCAGACAGGGGAAAGCAGCACGGCCGCCAGGGGAATATCCTGCCGCGGATTGTCCAGAATGCGGAGGAAATTCAGCACCAGCACCACCTCCGGCGCGGAAAAATACCCGGTCCGGGCGGAGGCATGGGCGGGAATCCCCTCCTTCTGCAGCACGGAAGCGTAAGTTTCCGACTTGCCCTTCGCATTACGCAGCAGGATAACGATATCCCGGAAGGCAAGGGGCCGGAGCGTATCCAGATCCTTATCGTATACCCGCATCGTCCGCATCAGCTCCTGTATCCTCCGGGCGACGGCCAGGGCTTCCGCTTCCTCCCTGGTACCGCCCTTCTCTTCTTCCTCCTGTGAAGGCGCTTCGGCCTGGTCCAGCAGGAGGATCTCCGGCGTATAGTCCGTATCCGGGTCTTCCGGATAGTCGGCCATGGCCTTCAGTGCCTGGCGTTCGTCATACGCAATACCGCCCATTTCCGCGGACATCAGCCGTCCGAAGAGGAAATTGGCAAAATCCAGCACCTGGAAACGGCTGCGGTAATTGCCGGAAAGGTCTATCCGGCAGGAACGGCTGTCGTCAAGGCCGTACAGCCTGTCCTTTTCCAGGAAAATATCCGGCCGGGCCATCCGGAAGCCGTAGATGGACTGCTTGACGTCCCCGACCATAAACCGGTTCGGATTCTGCTTTTCCTCCCGGGACACGCTCCACAGCAGCAGCTCCTGCACCGCGTTGGAATCCTGGTATTCGTCACACATAACCGCCCGGAAGCCGGCCTGCAGCTCCTCCGCCGCCTCCGTCCGGACGGGCCGGCCTTCTTCATCCTTTGTCACCAGGATTTCCAGGGCAAAATGCTCCTGATCCGAAAAATCGATCAGGTTTTTTTCTCTCTTCTTCTGCCGGTAGATTTCAGCGAAGCGCTTTGTCAGCCGGCAAAGCTCGGAAACATAAGGGTAACACACCTCCATCTGCCGCAGGATCTTCTTCCTGTCCGTGGGAACAAAGTCTGCTTCCAGTTTTTTCACAGCATCCTTTATACGGTTCCGCCCCTCTTTTACCAGATCGCGAAGGGCCGGGTCCTCCCCTTTCCCCTTTTTTTTCGGCAGGTTTGCATACTCAAAAGCCTCCAGAAGGTCATGCAGGCGGTCATAATCCGTCTCCCTTTCCGCCCTCTTAAGAAATGCGTATTCCTCCTCCAGCAAAGGCACGTAGGCGGCAGGGCCCGCCGGCTGCCGGGCAAGGGCAAGGTACCGCTCCTGCTCCTCCGCCAGCCGGTGCAGGGTGCGCAGCACCTGCGCCAGGACATCGTCAAGCCAGGACAGGGCATCCTCCGCCTTTGGATTCATGCGGTTTTCGATGTCGTCAAGCCAGTCCGCGGGCCAGGGAAAGCTTTCCGATTTATCAAAAAGCCGGAGAATCATTTCCTGCAGGGACTTATCGTTTTTCCCGGCGGCATAGGCCAGGGAAAGGGCCGAAAATGCGCCGGTATCCCCGGCATAGCTTTCCTCCATGAGCTCGTCCATGGTATCCGCGAGCATCAGCCGTTTTTCGCCCTCGTCCATAACCCTGCAGGCAGGATCCAGGGAAATCCGGTAGAAATAATTGCGGATGACATACTGGCAGAAGCTGTGAATGGTGCTGATCCGGGCCGAATGCACGGCCGCTGCCTGTCTCTGCAGCCAGGCGTTTTCCGGGTCCTTTTCCAGAAGCCGGGAAATGGCTTTGCCGATCCGGTCCTTCATCTCTCCCGCCGCCGCATTGGTAAAGGTCAGCACGAGGAGCTTGTCCAGATCCGCCGGGTCCTTCCCATCGGTCACCAGGGACAGGATGCGTTCCACCAGCACGGCGGTTTTGCCGGAGCCCGCTGCCGCGCTGACCAGGATATTCTTCCCTCTGGTTTCGATAACCTTTTTCTGTTCGTCATTCCAGGTGATCGCCATCTGTCCCTCCTTTCTCCAGTGCTTTTCGCATTTTATCCAGGGCCTCCGCCCTGTCCAGGGATTTCAGCTTCCGCTTATGGTAGCCCGGAATCTTCGCGTCATACCCGCACACCCCGCCAAAGGGGCAGAATCTGCAGCCGTAATCGTCCTTATTGGTTCCGCCGGGGTTGATTTCCGCCCTGCCTTCGGCAATTTCCCCCTCCATTTTCGAGATAATATGCCGGGTATACCGGTTCAGGAAGGCAAAATCCTCCCCGTCTGCAACAGCCTTGCTGTTCTTCGGCGGACTGCCGTCATTATTAAGCTTAACCTCCATGACGCCGGATACGCCGCCGTTTTCCAGTTCGTTATCCAGAAGCCTTAAGATTTCCCGCTCACTTCTGGACAGGCCCTTTAACCGTACGGCCTGCAGGAAATCCGCCTCGGTCTTCACCTCGTCCGGATCATCACCTGTAAGGATCGGGTTGTCCACCGGAAAATAATAAAGCCCCGCCGGTTCGGGCGTCGTGTCTTTATGCTTCAGTTCCTCCAGCGTCATGGCTGCCGAAAGATAAAGCGGAAGCTGCAGCTGGCGGCCGTAGTACAGCTGGGCCAGGTCCAGCTCCTTTTTCCCGGATTTATAGTCCACGACCCTCAAATATTCCTTTCCGTCAACGGTGCAGGTATCCAGACGGTCGATGGTTCCCATGATGCCCTTCTGTCTGAAGGGTATTTCGAAATCAAGGGGCTCAAAGCTGCCCTTCTTAATCTGCTCCGTAACGGCCCAGACCGTATTCTGCAGCATTTCCCGCATCCGCACCACCAGGTTGACGCCCCGGCCGGTACCGCCAAGCTCCTCCCTGCCCGTAAGCACCAGGGCCTCGTCGAAGGCCCGGTCCGCCAGGCTGATCCTCTTCTCCTCGTCGAGATCTCTCCAGCTGAGCTTTTCCTTTTTCATATATGAGGAAAAGAGCTCGATGGCCTTGTGCAGTACGGATCCGAAATCCGCGCCCGTAAAATCGAATTCCTCCCGCTCCTTCAGCCGCAGCCCGTATTTCAGGAAATGGGCAAAGGCACAGGCCGCATAGGTTTCCAGCCTGGTGGGGGAATAGGAGGCGCCGCTGCCGTACAGCTTCCCGGCAGTCTCCGGGGAGATATTCCTGTCGGGCCGTACATAGCCGGCTGCCGCAGCCATGCGGAAAAGCTTTTCCGACAGTTCCTTATCGGCAAGCCAGTCCCGGATAAGCTGCGCAGCCGCGCCCTCCGGGTCATAGGTCTCCGGATGCAGGAACACCTGCTGCAGAAGTTTCTCCCTGCCTGCAGGGGTTTCCAGATCCCCGAGGCTGTTCGCCGCGTCCTGCTCACAGTCTGTAAGCAGGGGAAACAGGGCTTTGACCGTGCCCGCCACGGAGGAAGGAAGCAGGCTTTGACCGTTTTCCGTATTCCGGCTGCAGGACAGGTAAAGCCGCTCTTCGGGTTTGGTTAACATAAGATACAGATAAAAGCGCTGCCGGAACAGATCCTCCCTGGGATTATCCGCAAGCAGGATGTCTCTTTCCTCCAGTTCCTCCCTGTCCTGATCCGACAGCAGGCTGGTTCTCTCAGAGGGCTTCGGCACCTGGCCCTCGTTCAGGCCGCACAGGAAAAGGACCTTCACCTCGTCACAGCGGGTCCTGGTCAGGTCGCCCACCAGCACCTTATCCTTGCCCGGGGGGATATACCCCAGCTTCAGCTCGGCCAGGCCGGCCTCAAAGAGCCGGGCAAAATCCGCTGCCGAAACCTTTTCCTCCCCCATGATTTCCACCATCCTGTCCATCAGGCCGCAGATGGCCGGGAAAATCCTGGCATATTCCGCCGCCAGATCCGGCTCCTCCGCCCGGGTGAAGCTGTCTTCCCTTTCCTTCAGCTTTTCCTGCATGTTTTCCGACAGGAAAAGGCCGTAAAGGGCCGCGCATTTATCCCGCACCGTGCTGCCGCGGCGGCTGAATTTCTCCAGAAATTCCTTCGTTTCCGAAACGAATCTTTCCCTTAAGACCTCCGCCCGGGTCCGTTCTCCCTCTGTCAGGGTGCGTACCGGTCTATCCCAGGTTTCCGCGTATTTCTTTCTTCCTTTAATTCCGCAGGCCAGCACGTAGGTTTCGAAAAGGTCCGTTTCCTCCGCCGTAAAGGAAGAAAGGCCGCTTCGCAGGAACCGGGTCACCGCGGCGTAGGAATAATTCTCCGTGGCCAGGGCAAAAGCGGCAAGCGTAAAGGAGGTCAGGGTATTGGACATTACGTCATTCTTCTCGTCCACAAAGCAGGGAATATCCGCTGCGCCGAAAACCGACGCGGCAATCCTGCCGTAGACGGAAAGGTCCGGGGCAATCACCGCAAAATCCCGGTAACGAAGCCCCTGTCTCAGGTAACGGCGGATGATCTGTGCCGTTCTTTCCATCTCCTCTTTGGGGTTATCTGCTTCCGTTAAAAATACGGCCTCCGGCTTCTGCTGAAAGGCTTTCCCCGTGTACCGGAAAAGATTGCGTTCCAGGAAATCCATCTCCGGCATCCGCAGCGGCGTATCCACCCGGATCTCCGGCAGAATTTCCGTACGGGTCTTCTCCGCCAGCTTTAAAAGGGCATCGCAGGTTTTGCGGCTGATGCCGAATACCGCGCTGCCGGCATGCAGGGGCATGACAGGTTCTCCCGTTCCCACCGTAAGGGTAACCGTCACCTTCCGGCAGAGCTTTAAAAGCTTCTCCAGCACATACAGCTGGGAGGGCACAAAGCCGGTAAAGCCGTCGAAAACCACCGTACTGTCCCGGATGATTTCCGATTCTTCGATCACGCCGCCCAGCACCTCCGGCACCTCCTCCGCCGTCAGGTACTTCTCCTTCAGATAGGCCTCAAAGGCTTCGTACACCAGCCGGATGTCCGCAAGCTTTTCCTTCAGCAGCCTTGCGCAGCCCGGGTCGTTTTCCCATTCCGCAAGATCGGAAGGCCGGACCCTGTACTGCATCAGCTCGCTGATGAGGGACTTCATCTGCTCCGCGGCGCCGGTCCTGGCCAGGGTGCGCTTCAGCACGCCGAAGCTGTCTTTGTTGTCCAGGAGCATCTTCTGCAGCACCAGGCCCTTGCCGATGTCCTCGAGAATGGGAATCCGGTTGATGCCCAGCTCTTCAAACACCCGCAGGGCCAGCCGGTTGAAGCTCAGCACGTCGATATTCATAATACAGTGGGAAGGATGCAGGGAAACCAGCAGCTTCTGGGTCTGGAGGGTATACTGCTCCGGAACCACGGCAAAATACCGTCTTTCCGGATACGCAGCCGCTTCCTTCACCATCTCCTGCCATACATAATCCGTTTTCCCTTTTCCGCCTGAACCTGTTACAAGCTGTAAAGCCATGGATCTACAATTCCTTTCCGGAAATACAAAAGAAGGCGGGCAATGCCCGCCGGAATTTATTTGGCGTAAGCGCCGCCGATATATTCGTGGTTCGTCACCACGGAAAAATGAAAGACCGGTCTGTCCACCCTTTTGATGCTGATCCGCATGTGGGGAAGTCCCGCCGGGGCAAAAATCATGGTGGATTTCGTCAGCAGATGCCGCTCCCCGTTGATGGTGATTTCGATTTCCGCATGCAGGTTGTAGGGATCCTCCGGGTCACAGCCGAAGAAACCGATGATTTCGTCGGAATCGTGGCAGTGCTCCTCGAACACCGGATCCCGCTCCGGCACCGCATAGTACCAGGCCACGTTCATCTGGAAGGCACCGGGAACGTTATTGCCGTCCATCCAGAGAACCCGGTTGCTGAATTTCCTGTACATTTCCCCGAACTCCGGCGTATACATGTTGGGCGGTGTCTTCAGCTCCTGCACGATATAACCGGCATATTCTCCGCCTTCGTTATTCAGGTATACTTTCTCCTCCATGGTAAGCGACCCCCTTTTCTTCACCTTCCGGTGCTGTTTTGTCTATTATAGCATATGCGGGAACTTTATGTAAAACGGTTATTGTCATCCTCGTGGATTGATATTTTTTACAAAATACTGTAAAATAATTTATGCAATATGAACAGAAGGTTATATTCGCCTGAGGGAGGTATCATGTCCATTATAAACATTCTGTCCTGTCTTGGCGGAATCGCTCTTTTCCTCTTCGGAATGACCTACATGAGTGATTCGCTGAAAAAGCTGGCAGGCAGCCAGATGAAGAACTTTCTGACACGCATGACGTCCAATCCCGTCAAGGGATTCCTTGTCGGCCTGTTCGTCACCATGGCGATCCAGTCTTCCACAGCAACCAACGTCATGGCTTTAAGCTTCGTCAATTCCGGTATGATGAGTCTGCTGCAGTCTGTCCCCCTGATGATTGGCGCAAATCTGGGCACTACCATCACCGCCTGGCTTATTTCCTTAAGCAGTATCGACGGGGCCGGCATTCTGATCCAGCTGATCAAACCGTCTTCCTTTACCCCGATTCTTGCTTTTATCGGCATTATCCTTTTCCGTTTCAGTAAAAAAGACAAAAAGAACAGCGTCGGCGCGATTATCATCGGCTTCGCCATTCTGATGTACGGCATGTCCGCCATGTCCTCTGCCATGCAGGGACTGAGTACAACCCCGGCCTTTCAGAAGCTTTTCGGCCTGATGTCGAACCCCATCCTGGGCCTGATTATCGGTATGGCACTGGCTGCCATCATGCAGAGTTCCTCGGCTTCCGTCGGTGTGCTGCAGGCCCTGGCACTGGCAGGCGGCATTACCTATGAATCCGTCATTCCCATGGTCATCGGCATCAACATCGGCCAGGTGGTTCCCGTCATCATCGCTTCTGCCGGAACGTCCAAGAATGCGAGGCGGGCGGCCATCATCGATCTGTACCTGAATGTATCAGGCGCCATCGTAGCCATGCCGGTATATATGATCTTAAGGGCAACGGGACATCTGCCCTTCCTTTACAATATGGCCGTACCGGTCACCATCGCCATCACCCATACCGGCTACAAGCTGCTTTCCTCCCTGGTGCAGCTGCCCCTGTACCGCCAGTTTGAACGGCTCGGCCACCTGACCTTCAAGGACCTGCCTTCGGAATCCGAATCGCTCCTGGACAGAAGGCTTATGGCCACGCCTTCCCTGGCCATGGCCCAGTGCCGCGGCGTTCTGGCCGGCGCAGTGGTCACCGTAAACGAATCCTTCGACAAAGCCGCTTCCCTGTTTACACTATGGAATGAATCGTATACGGAAGAGATTCACAAAACGGAGCAGATGACGGATACCTACCAGGACGAAATCGATACCTACCTGGCGGAAATGTCCGTCAAGGGCATGACAGAAGCAGAAGGTTTTGAGCTCACCCGTCTGCTGCAGTATACCGCCCAGCTGGAAAACATCGGCGATCACATTTACCATATCGCGGTTACCATGGACAGGATACATGAGGAGGGCATTAACTTCAGCAGTGAAGCAGTCAATGCCCTGACAAATCTCTCCAATATCATGAAACGTATGCTTGGACTATCCGCCGCCGGCTTTGCTTCCCCGAAGGAGGAAACCGCCTTCGATATCATCTTCTCCGAAAGGGATCTGGTCAATGCCAGCGACACATACCGTGAGGAATACCTGACCAAGCTAAAAAAAGGCATCAGCACGGTTACCGCCGGTTCTCTCTTCACGGATATCCTGCAGGACTTCGAACGTATGTCCGACCACATCTCCAAGCAGGCCCGATCCATCCTTGCGGATCTTCATGACGTGCGGGGCCTGGAAGCCAAGAAATATGTGGCTGACCTTATTGAAACAAAGGCCGCAGCCCTGCAGGGCTGAAGCCTTTGAAATGAATTGAATGATTATTTTCCCTGTTCTGCGGCCGCCGGTTTCCGGCGGCCGCCTGTTTTCCGGTAATACTGTTCATCCCGCCGGAAGGCCGCCATCAGCGCCGTCTGGTTGTTGAGCTTCCGGACCTTGTCCACCTGCCGGGTGATAAAGCCGGAAAGCTTTCCCATATACTCGTCATAATCCACGCTTCCCTCCGCCACATAGGAAAGTCCCTTTTCCCAGCTTGCCGTAAGCTCCGGGTTCAGCAGGGAACTGATGGAGGCCTGCACCACCTCGAAAACCATCTCTCCCATCCGGGTCGGCGTGATCACCTGGGTTTTCGCGTTCAGATTCAGGTATTTGATGTTCACCAGCTTTTTCAGGATTTCAGCCCTTGTGGCGCTGGTTCCGATGCCGCTGCCCTTGATCAGCTCCCGTAAGGCTTCATCCTCGATGAGCTGTCCGGCATTTTCCATGGCAAGAATCATGGACCCGGAGGTATAGCGCTTGGGCGGCGTGGTTTCCCCTTCCCGGACCGCATAGCCCTTTGTCTCCAGAAGATCCTTCTTCTTCAGTCCGGCCAGCAGGGAAAACAGGGTTTCGTCCTCCTTTTCCCCGTCCTCTGCAGTCTCCTCCGCTTCCTTTTTATACCGGAGCTTCAGGTAGCCCTCCTGGACAAGTCTTCTTGCAGAGGCAAAGAAATGCTCCCTGTCGACCACAAGCTCCAGGCTGATCTTCTCGTAGATGGCCGGCGGATAGAAAATGCTTAAAAACCGCCTGACAATCAGCTGGTAGACCGCCGGAGAAAAGCCGGAGAGGCTGTTTAAGGTCTTCAGGCCCTGTCCGGTGGGAATAATGGCATAATGGTCTGTAATCAGCTTGTCGTTGGTGTAGCGGGTCTTTTCAATGCCCGCATAACGGTTCTGCTCCAGGATTTCCGAGGCAAATTCCCCTAAAGGCCCGTAGCCTGTAAGGCCGGTGAGGTTTTTCCGGATTTCCTTTGCCACGGCGGTGGAAAGCACCCGGGCGTCCGTACGGGGATAGGTGACCAGTTTCTTTTCGTAGAGCTCCTGGACGATTTTCAGGGTCTGATCCGGGTTAATCTTGAAAAGCCTTGAACACTCGTTCTGCAGCTCCGCCAGGTTGTAGAGAAGCGGCGCGTTCTTCGTTTCCTTTTTGCGGGAAATCTTCTCCACCTCTGCCGGAAGGCGTTCCGGTTCGGAAAGGGCCTTGATCAGTTCCTCCGCCGTCTCCCGCTTTTTGAAGCCGTTTTCCTTATACAGCAGGGGTGAATTCTCGTAACGGCTGCCCGGGGCGGTCCGCCACTCTCCCTCCAGAAGGGAATCCCCTTTGCCGAAGCTTCCCAGCACCCGGTAGAAGGGCTCCTTTACGAAATTACGAATCTCCCTTTCCCGGCGCACCACCATGCCGAGGACGCAGGTCATGACCCGGCCCACGGACACCGGCTGGTATTTCCCGCCCATCACGTCGTTCAGGGTGCGGGCGTATTTTACGGATAAGGCCCTTGAGAAATTGATGCCCATCAGGTAGTCCTCGATGGCCCGCAGGTATGCGGAGGAGGCCAGGTTGTCATAGTCGGAAAGAGGCCTTGCCTCCCGGATGCCCCGGAGGATTTCCTCCTCGGTCTGGGAATCTATCCACACCCGCTTCTGGGTTTTCCCGGTCACGCCGGCCATCTGGGCCACAAGGCGGTAAATATATTCTCCTTCCCTTCCTGAGTCGGTGCAGACATAGACGGTGTCCACGTCCTTGCGATTCAGCTGCCGGGACACCACGCCGTACTGCTTTTTGGAGGAAGGGATGAGCTCATACAGAAATTTCTCCGGAATAAAGGGCAGGGTGTCGTAGGACCATTTCTTCAGTGCCGGATCATAGACCTCGGGATAGCTCATGGTCACCAGATGTCCCACGCACCAGGTCACCACATAGTTCTCGGACTCCATAAAGCCGTCATTGTTTGTCATTTTTTCCTTCAAGGCTGCCGCGAATTCCCGGGCTACGCTGGGTTTTTCCGCGATAAACAGGGATTTGCCCATAAGTTTTACGCTCCTGTACGTATTTCAACAAAAGGGGACTGCCGCATAAGCCTATATACGACAGCCCCGACTTTGTCATTGTTTTTTACTTTTTGGTGATATAATCCAGCGCCACAAGGCTTTCTGCGCAGAGAATCGCGCCGCCTGCCGCGCCGCGGACCGTATTATGTGAAAGACCCACAAACTTCCAGTCATATACGGTATCCTCTCTTAAACGGCCGACGGAAATGCCCATGCCCCTTTCAAAATTCACATCCAGGGCCACCTGGGGTCTGTTGTCCTCCTCCAGGTACTGGATGAACTGCTTCGGCGCGCTGGGCAGGTTCTTCTCCTGGGGAAGCCCCTTGAAGTTCACCATTGCCTCGATGAGCTGCTCCTTCGTAGCCTTCTTCCTCAGCTTTACGAACACCGCAGCCGTATGGCCGTCCAGGACCGGTACACGGATGCACTGGCAGGTAATCTTCGGCTCCTGCGCCTTGACGATTTCCCCGTTCTCGATATGGCCCCAGATACGTAAGGGCTCCTGTTCGCTCTTCTCTTCCTCGCCGCCGATGTAGGGGATGATGTTGCCCTCCATCTCGGGCCAGTCTTTAAAGGTCTTGCCCGCGCCGGAAATGGCCTGATAGGTGGTGGCCACCACCTCGTAGGGCTCGAATTCCTTCCAGGCGGAAAGTACCGGCGCATAGCTCTGGATGGAGCAGTTGGGCTTAACCACTACAAAGCCCTTTGTGGTGCCCAGACGCTTCTTCTGGTACTGAATAACTTCAAAATGCTCCGGATTCAGTTCCGGAACCACCATGGGTACATCCGGCGTCCAGCGATGGGCGCTGTTGTTGGATACCACGGGGGTCTCCGTCTTCGCATAGGCATCCTCAATGGCCCGGATCTCTTCCTTGGACATATCCACTGCGGAGAAAACAAAATCCACCTGGTTTGCCACGGTTTCCACCTCGGAAGCGTCGTAAACCATCAGATCCTTTACGCCCTCCGGAATCGGCGTGGTCATTTTCCACCTGCCGGAAACCGCATCCTCATACCTCCGGCCGGCACTGCGGGCGCTGGCCGCAACACAGACCACATCAAACCAGGGGTGATTTTCCAGCAGGGAGATAAAACGCTGTCCCACCATACCGGTTGCCCCGATAACGCCGACCTTGAATTTGTTTTCCATAATATTGTCTCCTTATTTATGTATTACTGCTTTAAATATTCTCTGTTGTCCGCAATGGTCTTCGCCATGGCTTCCGGGCCCGGCGCGCCTTTGGTATTGCGTTTTTCCACACAGGCTGCAATGGATATGGCTTCGTACACATCCTCTTCGATAAGGGAGCATTCCTCCTTCATCTCCGAAAGGGAAAGCTCCTGCAGGGTGCAGCCCTTTTCGATGCAGGAAAGCACCAGTCTGCCGGATATGCCGTGGGCATCCCGGAAGGGCACGCCCTTCTTCACCAGGTAATCCGCCAGATCCGTGGCGTTGGTGAAGCCGCCGCCCGCGGATTTCTTCATGGCCTCCTTATTGAAGCGTAAGGTGCCCAGCATGCCGGTAAACAGCTCCAGGCAGTCCTTCACCGTATCCAGGGCGTCGAAGACAACCTCCTTGTCCTCCTGCATGTCCTTGTTGTAGGCCAGGGGAAGCCCTTTCAGGGTGGTGAACAGGCTCATCATATCGCCGTAGACCCGGCCGCATTTTCCGCGGATAAGCTCCGCGATATCCGGATTTTTTTTCTGGGGCATGATGGAGCTGCCCGTGCTGAAGGCATCGTCGATTTCGATAAACCGGTACTCATCCGTATTCCAGATAATGATTTCCTCGCAGAACCGGCTTAAATGCATCATGATGATGGAGCAGGCAGACAGGAGCTCGAGAAGATAATCCCTGTCGGATACGCCGTCCATGCTGTTGGCGGCCGCACCGTCAAAGCCGAGCAGCTGAGCCGTGTATTCCCTGTCCAGAGGATAGGTGGTGCCGGCAAGGGCGCCGCTTCCCAAAGGACTGGTGTTCATGCGGGCACGGATGTCCGCCAGGCGGCTCCTGTCCCTCTTGAACATCTCGAAATAGGCATCCAGATGATGGGCAAGGGTTACGGGCTGGGCCTTCTGCAGATGGGTAAAGCCGGGCATGTACGTCTCCGTATGGGCCTCTATCGTCTCTTCCAGGACGTTCAGAAGCCCGAAAAGCAGGCTGTCCGCTTCGCCGATCTCCTCACGGATATACAGCTTCATGTCCAGGGCCACCTGGTCATTGCGGCTTCTCCCGGTGTGAAGCTTTTTACCGGTTTCCCCGATGCGCTCCGTCAGGACAGACTCCACGAAGCTGTGGATATCCTCGTATTCACCGCTTATCGTAAGCTTCCCGGCTTCCAGGTCCTCGAGGATTCCCTTAAGGCCGCACCGGATGGTCTCCGCTTCCTCCTCCGTAAGGATGCCCGTTTTGCCGAGCATGGTCACATGGGCAATGCTGCCGGTGATGTCTGCCTTGTACAGCCGGCAGTCAAAACCGATGGAGGCATTGAACTGATAGGCTTTTTTGTCTGTTCCGGACCGGAAACGGCCGCCCCATAAGTTTGCCATACATTCTCCTTTGCTGTTCAAAACCGTCTGAAGTGCTTTTCGTTACTTTATCTCATTCGGCCGTCTTTGTAAAGCCTCTCTTTTTGAATAAATGCAGCCGCAGAAATTCTGGCGGTACAGATCGTATTCCCGGGAAAGCTCGATGGACCGCTGGTAGCCGCCTTTTTTCTTGAAATCCGAGAAGAAATAAGCCGTATGGTATTCCTCTGCCAGCTCTTTCCCGATGCGGTTCAGAAGATCGGCATTTTTCAGCGGGCTGATGGACAGGGTTGTGGTGAAATATTCAAAGCCCCCTTCCGCAGCCGCTTTTGCCGCCTCCGACAGGCGCAGCCGGAAGCACACCTCGCACCGGCTTCCTCCCTCCGGCTCATTTTCCAGGCCCTTTACGGCGGCATGATACCGCTCCGGCTCATATTTTCCCTCCAGGAAGGTCACGGGATGCAGGGCAGGCAGCTCCCGGACAAGGCGCTTCGCCTCCTCCACCCGGTGGCGGTACTCCTCCGCCGGCTCGATATTCGGATTATAATAAAACAGGGTAACGGAAAAATACCTGGTCAGGTATTCCAGGCAGTAGCTGCTGCAGGGGGCGCAGCAGGCATGAAGGAGCAAAGAAGGAGTCTTTCCGCTTTCCAAGACTCCTTCAATCAGCGCATCCGCGCATTTCTGATAATTCTTTTTATTTTCCCGCTTTTCCATTCCTTTTTCTTTCTTTCAGCCTGTTGGGTATAAAATAAGCAAAGAGGGTAATTGCCCCGCAGACAATGAGCTGGATATAATAGCTGATTCCCCGGCTTAACACCAGGCCCGGCATAACCAGCCCGCCGGTGAAAATTCCGGTAAAAATCACACTGAAAAGCATCTCGGAAATGCCCAGTCCGCCGGGAATGGGCAGCATATCGGTACAGAGGGGAATAACCCCCTGCAGGACCATGATAAGGAAGGGATTGACCCCCGACAGGCCGAAGGCCCGGTATACAAAATAGGTTACGGCGAACAGGAAAAAGCGCTGGATAAAGATAAGGACGATTTCCAGCACGATAAGGGGTCCGTGGGTCTTGAAAAAGGCCGCCGTATCCCGGTAACGGTTCATGCCTGCCACCAGCTTTTCCGTCCTGCCCTCCTTAGGCTTAAGAATATGCTTTCTCTCAAGCCAGCCCATGAATTTCACGATGAGCTTCTTCGCCAGCCTGGGATGGAAGGTAAAAAGCGCCAGCAGGAAGGTAAAGCCGCCTGTTAAGAACATGCCAAGGCCGAAGAAAAGCCCTGTACCATGCAGATAGGTGGAAAACAGCCGGTGTCCGAAAATCAGGACGCCGAAGCCCAGAAGCACAAGCACGCCCTTGTGGATAAAGGAATACAGAAGAACCACGATGGAGGAAACCGGCACGGAAACCTCATCCTTCTTCATGGCTACAATCTGCATGGCCGGTCCGCCCATGCCAAAGGGAGTGATGCAGGTGAAGAAATACCCGAGAAAGGCGTATTTCATGGCCCGCAGGATCGTAAAGTTGAAGCCCAGGGTCCTCAGGTTCAGCCAGATGACGATGGCCTGGAAGACCATGTACCCCATCACGCAGAGGCCGGCCGCGACGATATATACGGGTTTTGTCTGCAGAAGTGCCTCGCCGATATCACTTAAGTCCTGGCCCTTGGTCAGTCCGTAAAAGGTCAGCAGCAGAATCGCAACCAGAAATATGAGATTAAAAACTGTCCTTTTGTTTATTTTCAAGACAGAATCTCCTGAAATCAAAATAATAAGCCGTTATTTGCTCCGGCTGAACAGTTATATTAACACACCCGGGGACATTAGGCAAGGTTTAGTTGAGTCAATTCTTCCTGTTTATCCACCCCGGGCAGGCAAAAAACGGCATGGTCCGTAAACCATGCCGTTCCTTTTACGCATCTGTATGTGCGAATACTGTCTGATTATTCAAAATCGAAGCCGGTGAAGGGCGGAATTCCGGTATAAACCTTCGCCTCTTCCTCGCCGTTGATGACACGGTAAGCGCCTGCTGCCAGGGCTTCCATCTCGAATTCGCCGGCCATAACCACAACGGGGGCAATCCATCCGGTGTATTCCTTAACCTGGTCGGTCAGGTATTTGCCGTGAGCCATGCCGCCGGTCAGGATGATGGCGTCTACCTTGCCCTTGAGCACGCAGGCCATCTCGCCGATGTATTTGCCGATCTGGTAAATCATGGCGTCATAAACCAGCTTCGGATACTTCTCTCCTGCCAGTGCGGCTTTTTCCACGACTCTGGCATCGTCGGTTCCGAAATGATCAATCAGGCCGCCCTTCTTGGTGAGCTTGGCCTTAAGAGCAGCGGGATCTTCCTTCTGGGCCATCTTCAGTACGAAGGTGGTGGGCAGGGCGCCTACACGGGTGGGGGTCAGGGGACCTTCACCTGCAAGGATATCGTTGGAGTCAACCATCTTGCCTGCGCGATGGGCGGTAATGGAGATGCCGCCGCCAAGGTGGGCGATGATGAGGTTCTGCTCCTCGTACTTAACGCCGTTGGCAGCGCAGTAACGAAGGGCGATTTCCTTCTGGTTCAGGGCATGGATACGGCTCTCGCGGTATACACCCTTCAGGCCGGTGATTCTGGCAAGATCCTGGAACTCATCGGTATCGGGGGGATTTACGATGTAGCCCTTGCCGCCGTACTGGGCGATCAGCTTTGCACAGATCTGGGAAGCCAGCTCTGCCGGATGATGGGCGCCGGAAACGGCTGCCTTCGCATCGGCAAGAACCTTCTCGGTGATTTCGAACACACCGCCGGGACAGGGCATCAGGCCGCCGCCTCTGCCGACGAAAGCATCAACGGTGGAGATATCCACACCGTTTTCCTTAACCGCATTCAGGACAGCTTCCGTACGGAAATCAAGCTGATCCGGGATGGCGGGGAACTGCTCGAGCTCCTCTGCGGAATGGTTGATGGTCTTGGTGAATACGGTCTCGGTATCGTGGAAGAAACCAATCTTCGTGGAGGTGGAGCCGGGATTGATCGCAAGAATATTCAATACTTTAGCCATTTTCTTTCTCCTTTATCAGTTTGCGGCGTATTTTTCCTTAAAATAGGGGGCGATGGCACAGGCCATGGCAATGGAGTAATACTTGTCGCTGGCGGTAGCGGAACGGGAAATGGTAACGGCGGGAACCTTCGCGCCTAAAACCAGTCCTGCAGTGGTGGCGCCGGCCATACCGGTCAGGCACTTCACCAGCACGTTGCCCGCGATAAGATCCGGAGCAATCAGGATGTCGGCATCGCCGGCAACAGGGCTTTCATAACCCTTGATCTTTGCGGATTCGGGCTCGGTGGCCAGGTCGAAGGAAATGGGACCTTCCACGATGCAGCCTTCGATTTCGCCTCTGGCGTTCATCTGCTTCAGCTCGTCGGCTTCCACGGTTTCCTTCATCTTCGGGTTAACCTTCTCAACTGCGCACAGAACGCCAACCTTCGGGCACTCATGGCCGAGGGCGTGAAGCAGCTCAACCGCGTTCTGGATGATGCTCTTCTTGCCTTCCAGGTCGGGATATACATTCAGGCCCTGGTCGGAAACGGCGAAGATCTTGTGATAGCCCGGGCACTCGTAGATGCCGCAGACGGACATGGACTTGCCGGTTCTTAAGTTGTTCTCGGACTTTAAGAGACCTCTCATGATGTCGCTGGTCTCCATCTTGCCCTTCATGATAACGCCGGCCTTGCCTTCGTTTACCAGTCTGGCAGCGATGGCGCAGCCTTCTACCTTGTCTTCGCACTCGATAAGCTCATAGTTGGCGGGATCGTCGCCGAGGCCGGTGAGGATCTCTTTGATCTTCTCTACGTTGCCGATAAGGATACCGTTGGCGATACCGTCTTTTCTGGCATTGGAAATACCCTCAAGGCTGTGCTCGTCATGGGCGCATACAAGGGCGATGGTGGTTTTCTCCGGAAGGGCCTGCGCACGCTCCGCAAGCTCCTTAAAGCTCTTGATCATCATAATACATAGTCCTCTTTTCTCTGGTTTGTTATGTATCTTATTACCGTAACATGCCCCCAGAGCCTTTTCGGGCTCTGAGGGCGGAAATTCACGGTTATATCCCTTAACTCCGGCCGCGCCGGAAGTCATCGGGCTTTACAGCATATAGTTCAGGCCGCCCGCGAATGCAACACGACGTCTGCGAAGGAAGGACCAGGGACCAGTCGGGCCTTCACCGGTGGGTGTGGCAATGGTGGGAGCGGAAAGTCCGGTGCCGTTGTGACCGAAAGCAGCAAGGGTGCCGCCGCACTGTACACAGGCTGTGGTGTTCAGCAGGGTAGCGAACTTGGTGAAGCGGTCGGTACGCAGGGTCCAGCAGGAGGAGGAATGATGGTTGTTATGCTCAGCGGCAAAAGCCTTCTGCAGACCATCTTCGAAGTCCTTAACACGTACAACGGGCATGATGGGCATCATCTGCTCGGTCTGTACCAGGTTGTCCTCGTTCTGGGCCTCAAAGAATGCCAGACGGGGATCGCCTTCGCAGGGGATACCAAGCTGTTCAAGAATCCAGTTGGCGTTCTGGCCTACGAACTTCTTGTTGGCGCTGGTCTTGCCTTCGGGACTTACGGTTACGCACTTCTCGTTGCAGATGGCAGCTTCCTCAGCGGTCAGTCTCTTGCAGCCGGCAGCTTCCATGGCATCCATGAAGGCATCGTAAACTTCGTCAACAACGAAGATTTCCTTCTCGGCTACGCACATCAGGTTGTTCTCGAAGGAACAGTTGCCTACGATTTCCTTGGCAGCCTTAACAACATCAACGGTCTCGTCTACGAGGCAGGGCGGGTTGCCGGGGCCTGCAGCGATAACCTTCTTGCCGGAACCCATGATATTCTTAACCATGGCTTCGCCGCCGGTACCGATGATAACACGGATGGCTTCGTTCTTCATGATTCTGTCCAGAGTCTCCATGGTGGGGATCTTGCAGCAGGTCAGCATATTGCAGGGGCCGCCTTCTTCCACGATGGCCTGGTTTACATACTGAAGGGCAAGAGCGGTGGAAACCTTAGCAGCGGGATGCGCATTGAATACTACCGCATTGCCGGCCGCCAGGTTGGATACGCCGTTGCCGGCGATGGTGGCGGAAGGATTGGTTACGGGCGTGATGGCGCAGATAACGCCCCACGGAGCATAGAAATCAACGGTCAGGCCGTCGCTGGAAGCCATAACGCCGGTGGGCAGCATCTCAACGCCGGGAACGTTGGTTACGGTGTCGATGTTCTTGCTCAGCTTGTCGTCTGCACGGCCGTAATGGGTCTCTTCAAACTCAAGGCTGGAAAGCTCTTCCACATGCTCAAGCAGTTTCTTACGAACGTTCGCGATAAAACGGGCACGATCGGAAGTGGTGAAGTTTTCTACATAGTCCTTCTGTGCAGCAAATGCCGCTTCACAGGCTTCTTCGGGAGTCTCAAATACACCCCAGCCGATTTGGATCTCAGGAATCATGATTTTTCTCCTTATTAAAACATTTTTACTTTCGGTTTCCCGGTCTGTTCGGAGCGGTTCCAAAGGAAATCCGCACTCGCAGACCGGAGGGTATTATACTATGTTTTCCTGCTTCTTGCAAGAAATAAAAAACGAATTTCCAGCCTTTAAGCCCTTTTCTTCCTTACCACTTCACCAGATTGACAAGGGCCACATAAAAGACCGTGCCGCCGATGATGCACAGCAGGGAATTTTTCTTCCATAAATACAGGAGCAGGATGACGCCGCAGGCAAGGGCCTCCGGCACAAAGCCGGACACCGAGGCGAAGGACAGGTCCTTCAGGCAGTAGACCAGCAGCATGCCCATGCAGGCAAAGGGAAGGACCTTTCCCAGGTATTCCAGCCATTTCGGAATGGTTTTGCCCCGGCCGAAAACCAGGTAGGGCAGCTCCCTTAAGAAAATCGTGATGATGCTTAAAACGGCGAGGATGAGGAAGGTATGCATATTATTCATAGTACCGCTCCTCCTTCCTGCGCATGAGAAGCAGCACGGCCATAATGCCGACCATGGCGGGAATCATGAAATTCGCGCTTCCAAAGATAATCCGGCAGGCCAGGGAAATCAGAACGCCCGTCAGCGCTGCAGAATGCCGCTTCGCCTGATCCCACTGCTCGATAAAGGAGGTCACGAACAGGGCGGTCAGTACGAAATCCACCCCTTTCAGCTCAAAGGGAAGCAGCTTTCCGGCAATGCCGCCCAGGGCGCAGCCCGCAATCCAGTACAGATGGTTGAAGAAGGTCACATAGAAATAGTATTTGTCGGAATGCTTTTCCTCACGGCATAAAAGTGCATAGGTTTCGTCCGTCATGCCGAAGGCCAGATAGTGGCGCAGGGGACCGATGTCCCGGTATTTCCCCAGCATGGACAGCCCGTAGAAAATATGACGAGCCTGCACCATGAAGGTGGAAATGGCGGCGGTGACCAGATTTGCCTGGGTGGCCAGGAGGTCCACCGCCATATACTGCATGGCCCCGGAGTACATGAACACCGGATAGATGACAATCCAGAACATGCTGTACCCGTGGGCGGCCATCATCAGGCCGAAACCTATGCCCAATACGATATACCCCGCGAATACGGGAATGGTTTTTACAAAGGCAGCTTTTGCTGATTCATTGGAAGTATTCATAATGGCGTATATTCTACACCGTACTTCCCGCTTCGTAAAGGATATTTTGTATTAATATTAATTAAAGTTTGTTATGCGTCCCTTCAGCCGGCCTCCGGGTGGAAGTCCAGGGGCGGCGCGGCCTCCTTGTATGCGCGGATCAGGTCTTCATCATAGGCCTCCTTCAGCGCACACTGTCTGTCGATGACCATCGTTCTCCTGTGATCGGCGGTAAAGGGAAGCCATTCGGGCAGGTCCGCCCCGCCGGGCTTTCCGGTGCGGATAAAGGAAAGGTAGGCGGAGAACAGACGGTCCTCCATCCTCTCTCCCCAGTCCTTCTCGTTGCAGACCGGCGCCTTGTCCGCATTGGCAAAGGCAAAGGGTATGTCCGAGCCGTGCCAGGGGGCAATCCGGCAGTTCACCGGCATATTGTAGGCGAACAGATACATATAGGTGTTGTCACAGCCGGCTTTTGCCTTCTCCACTGCGGTGGCATAAGAAGGCCTGCGGAAGTCCGCATCCAGGTACATCAGATCCAGGAGGCTGTGATCCGGGTAGGCCTTTGCAAAAAGGCCGGCCAGTTCTTCTGCTCTTTCCCCGAACCGGTCCGCCAGCATGGCCTTAAGGCCCTCCTCCGTCAGGTTTTCCTTGACCCCGTCGGGAATATTCACCTTGAAATTGAATTCACCCAGGGTGGATGAAATCATAAGGGGCTTGTCCTTGGACCATTCCTCGAAGCCCACGTCGATTGGAAAGCCCCTGAAGCCCTTTCCGGGCACCGGGGAAATACCGATGTTTCTCCCCTCCTTCGCCAGCTTGACGATGCTTTTCCTGTAGACCCGCACCAGATCCTCATAGGGAACGTCATAGACTGCGCTGATGTTCTCCTTACCGATGCCCAGCATCTCCAGCATGCAGTCAGCCATATACCGGCTGTCCTCTTCCGTGGTTTCCGGACCGTTGTCCAGGCAGCCGCTCATGACGATGCCCTGCCGGAAGTAGTCCTTCGCCGCCTCCATCTGGTACATGGCCAGCACCTTGCCGCCGCCGCCGGAATGGCCGCAGATGGTGACCTGCTCCGGGTCTCCCCCGAAGGCAGTGATGTTTTCATGCACCCATTTCAGGGCCGCCACCAGATCGAAGAGTCCCAGGTTTTTCGTCTCTGAGAATTCCTCTCCGAAATCCGAAAGGTTCAGGTGCCCCAGCAGGTTAATCCGGTGATTCAGGGAAACGAAGACAATCCCTCCTCTTTTTGCCATGTTGAAGCCTTCGTAGAACCGGTTTTCCACCGCATTGCCGGAGAAGAAGCCGCCGCCGTGCATCCAGACCAGCACCGGTTTGGGCGTATCCAGCCCGTCATCCGGTGTCCAGATGTTCAGATACTGGCAGTCTTCGCTTTCCGGCACCTCATTTCCCAGGCCGTTTTCGTAAGCCGCGCTGCCCGAAGACCGCAGCTGCCGGCACTGGAAGCCGAAGGTATTTGCCTCCCGGATGCCCTCCCAGCTTTCCGGGTCTTCCGGCATGGCAAACCTGGCCGCATCCGCGTATTTGATGCCCAGGAACAGGTTGACGCCGCCGTAGCTTACGCCCCTGACTTTGCCGTATTTCGTAGTCACTACGGGTTTTTCTTCTTTATAAATCAGTCTTTCCATCTGTCTCCTCCTGCAGATACTGGGCGGCCAGATTTGCCGCAATGGTTTTCATTCGCTCCTTTACATTTTCCGGACCGGTGATGGTAACCGAGGGTCCCAGGGCAATGATCCAGCCCAGGAAATGGTCGCTGATTTCCACCTCCACATTCAGCCGGAACCGGTCCTCTCCCACGGGTACCATGATGATATCCTTGCCGAACCGGTCGATAAATACCCCGGCCAGATCGGCGGAGGCCTCCAGGCTTACCCTGCCCGGCTCCCCGCCGAACATGGCGAAAAGCTTCTGGGAATATTTCGGGGAATTCTTTTTTTCGAATTCCTCCTTTCCCTCCCGCTTCTCCTCCAGGACGGCGATCTTCAGCATCTTGTCCACCCGGTAATGCTTGATCTTCCGGTCCGCCAGGTCGAAGCCGATGAGATAATAATTCTCATCGTCCCAGGCCAGGGCCCAGGGGCTCACCCGGTACCAGGCGCCGTCATGCCGCAGCACCGGTTCCTTGCGGATATTCCACTGGAAATATTTGAACCGGATGCTTTTGTCTTCCCCGATGGCGGACTGGATCTTGTCCACATTATAATAAATGCTTTCATTCATGGACTTGACCCGGCCGGAAATAATCACCTGGCGGTGCAGCTGCTTCGCCTCGTACCGGCTGACCAGGCCCTCCAGCTTGCCGATAAGCTCCTTGGACTTCTTCTCCGTGATAAATTTGGAGGACTGCACCGAATCCACCAGGAGCTTCAGCTCCGGCAGCTCAAAGTCCCTTGCGCCAACATAATAGTAGACATTTCTGCCCTTTTTCTCGCTGATGATGTCCATGCCGAAGGTCCGCAGCTCCTCAAAATCCTGATAGAGGATTTTCCGGTTTACGCTGATCCCCTCCGCCGCGAGCCTCCGGATAATCTCCGCAGCCGAAAGCCCGTGCGCCTCATCGGTTTCCGAAAGAAGAAGCTTCTGCAATACCAAAAGCTTCAGTTTCTGATTGGCTTCCCTTGCCATGTTCTCCCCCTCACCTCTCTTTTCTTCGTCTTACCGCGCCTGCTGCCGCGCATACGGCCAGTGCCAGGACGCTTCCCGTAAATACACCGGCAAAATCCAGCAGCACATCCGACACCGCCGGCCCCCTTCCGGAAAATATCTGCAGTATTTCATCCACCGCCGCCGCTGCAAGGCCGGACAACAGGGCCGCCGGCCAGGCGTAAAGCTTCCGCTTCTTCCCGCTCTTAAAGACAAGCAGCAGCTCGATGCCGAAAAGGGTATATTCCGAAAAATGCGCCAGCTTGCGCACCAGGTGCTCCGTAATGTTTTCACTGCCGAAAAGCAGGGACAAAAGCGGCCTGAAAAACTCCAGTACTGCCCCGCTTTCCCTGGCGGAATCCTGTCTGGACAGCAGTGACTGCCCCCAGATAAAGGCAAGGGTCAGCAGCAGAAGCACGATAAGCACTCTTCTTTTCACGGTTTGCTGTCTGTCCTTCATCCGGTCTTTCCGCTCCCTTTCATTCTGATACGATTATCGCACAGAAGCCGTGGAACCGCAAGCCTGACCCGGCATAATCAAGGGCAGTTATCGGGACACTATTTCCGATATACTCAAATTGTAACAAGGGGAAAACAATATTTTAAGCTTCCGGGAATCGGGGGATTTCCGAATAAGCTTTGGCCGGCAGCCGCCGGCAGATAAGGGGGGTATAATGAATACACAGTTTCAGAACAGCAAAGAATTGAAAAGCATGATGCTGCTTTGTTTTGCCACATACGTCAGCCTGCACGGCTTTGCGCCGTCCGAAGGAGAGCTGAGCCAGATGACCGGCATCCGTCCCGGCCGGATCATCGGCAAATACCTGCGGGACCTGAAGGCCGAAGGCCTCATCCGGGACGATTACCGCACCCACCTACGGGCGGTGTGACTTACAGCTAAAATGAAAAGAACCCCTCCGGAAGGGGTTCTTTTAAACAGCAGGATACGGGAATCGAACCCGCCTCACCGGCTTGGGAAGCCGGTGTACTACCGATGTACTAATCCTGCGGACAAAGGCTATTGTACACGCCTGCGGGCCATCTGTCAATAAAAGCAGGGAAAAAAGGAGAACCGGACGGGGATGGAAGCTCACCCGCAGGGTTCTCCTTTTTATCTGCAGAAATTTTAATTCTGGTTCTGCGGTTTCAGGACAACGATCCGCGCCGCATAGTCCAGGTCGGTATCCAGGGTGCTGTAGGGGCATTCCTGTACCGCGTCCTCCGTCATGGTGAAGCGGTCAACCGTGTCGATCACATCAAAGCCGAAGGAATCGCTGCGGTAATGCATCGGTATAACAACCTTCGGATTCAGTTGGCGGACCACCTCCGCGGCCTGGCTGTAATCGATGGTAAAGAAGCCGCCCACGGGAATCATCAGTACGTCCGCATCTTTAAGCTTCTCCTGCTGCTCTTCCGTCAGCGGACAGCCCAGATCGCCCAGATGCACCGCTTTCTTGCCGTCCTGCAGGGAGGTCAGTATGTGAATCCGGTTGGGTCCTCTTTTTGCACCCTGCTCATCGTCATGGAAGGTATCCACGCAGTCGATTGTAAAGGGACAGTCGGCCCCTTCGGTAATCTTTACATTGCCCCGGGCATTGTGGTCCCCGTGCTCGTGGCTGCACAGCACCAGCTGAGCGGTTTCGTCAACGTTTGCCAATCCGGGTACCGAGCCGTTCTCATAGGGATCCAGAACCACGGCATAGCCGTTCTCTTCAATACGGAAGCAGGCATGTCCGATCCAGGTTACTTTCATTTTCTTCTCTCCTTTGCCTTTTCCAGGACTTTCTTGTAGGGCATATACATGCCTTCGTTGATTTTTCCGCCGATTTTCTTCTGTATTTTCGGGTTGGCGAACATGCCGCCCACCAGATACATGGCCATCATCATTCCCCGCTTTTTCTGCGGGAAATCATACTGGTTATGCGCTTTATAGAATCTGTGATCCGCCTTCATCAGTCCCTGCATCAGCCAGATGAGATCCCGGAAGATCTTCATGCCGCCGACGCCCAGGAAATTCGCAGGCTGGGTATATTTGTGTTCGATGGCGTAGGCAAGCCGTTTCGCCACGGTCCGGATTGCCTCCCCGGGATCCTTCTCATCGGTGGCCACCCCCGCCAGGAAGTTGCCGCCCACCTGGGCCCTGCCCTCCACCACCATGCGCAGGTTGGTTTCGTGGCTGTAGCTGCCGCTTACCAGATAGGCAAAGGGCATGCCCATGGTCACCGTGCGGTGGCCGTTGCAGAACTGCCGGTCATCATACAGCTTGAACCGGCTGCCCATGGAATGGTCTTTGATGGAAAAGGCGATTACCGTTGCCTGGGTGTTCTGGATTTCTCCCCGGAGCATCTCCTGGAAGCCGTCCCTGTAAATACACTCTCCCTTCGGCGCGCAGTGGAAGCAGCTGATGCACCCGCCGGCAAAGGGGAAATCATGAATATTGACCACCCGGGTTTTCAGCGGAAAGACGCTCCGGAAATAAGCAATCATGTCGGAAAGCTGTTTGTCCTCCGGGGCGAGGTCCGTAAGGATGACCACATCCCCCGGCTTCTCCTCTGTCAAATCCTCCGCCTCCGGCACCGGCATATGCGCCGGTTCGGGTACCGGTTCCGGCACAGGTTCGTGGACGTCCTCCTTCATGCACCAGCAGACATAGTCAAAAAAGTCTTCCGCTTCCTTTTGCCCCTTTTCCTTCGTGAGATCATCCATATCCGCGCTTAAGCCCCGGACATATTTCAGTCCAAGGTCGAAGCAGTTGTCCCGGATGAAATTGTGGGCCGTAATATCATAAAAATGCTTGGAGGTGGAAAACTGGGTGGCAAATTTTCCTGCGATATCCGGTTTATTTTCCTTGATGAGCTCAATAAACCGGTGCAGCTGGGCGGGAACGATGAAGGTATACACCGGATAACAGAAAAGGATCAGGTCCGCCCTTTCCAGTGCCTCCTTTGCCGGGGCGAAATCCTTCTCATAGCTTCTGTAACGCTGTCCCACGGGAAGCACCTCAAAGGTGTGTTCCGGGTGCAGTATTTCAAGATATCTGACTGTGGCCAGGGTACTGCTGTATTCTCCTTTCGGACTTCCGTTTAAGACCAGAATACGCATAATCGTCCTCCTGTGTTAATGATTTGACCTTTCAATCGGCTCCATCCCGAGCCAGTACCGGATCGCCTCTTCATTCAGGTTGTTGCCATCATAGCACCCGTGAATCTTCCCTGCACCGTTTTTCCGGAGATAATCAACGATTTTCTTCGGCATCTTCTTCGAGCTGTAGGTACAGCAGGGATAGATTTCCTTATCCCGGAGGATTTCCCTATACGTATCGAAAAAGGTCAGGATAAGGTTCGGGCAGACGCCGGCCCAGATGGGAAAAGCCAGAAGTATTCTATCATATTTTTCGGGAGAAAGCACCGGGGTTTTCATCGCCGGACGGATTCCCTTTCGTTTTTCCTTAAGGGCTTCCCCGACACAGGAAAACCAGTTTTCGGGATAGGGTGTTTCCGGCTCCAGGGCACAGACCGGCGCGTCAAGCAGAAGGCCGATGTGCCGGGCCAGGGCTTTGGTATTGCCCGTCCGGGAAAAATACAGGATAAGGAGCTTGTCTGTCTTTGCCATAGGGAGTTCTCTCTTATTTTTCAGTGTGTTGTAAAACAGGCGCCTTTAGTAAGGCGCCTGGTACTGTTTAGCGGTTATGCCGGTTCGGGAGAAGGATTCTGTTCCCCGTCCGCAATAGAGGAAACATCCGCCCTGGAAGCTTCCACAGCCTCCGGCTCTTCCTCGCTCTTCGGCTTCTTGCCGGTGTACAGCTGGTAATATCTTCCGCCGAGCTCAATCAGCTGGTCATGGGTGCCGCGCTCGATAATGTGGCCGTTTTCCATAACCATGATGGCGTTGGCATTGTGAATGGTGGAAAGCCTGTGGGCAATGACGAAGTTGGTTCTGCCCTTCATCAGGCTGTCCATGCCCTCCTGGACAATCCGCTCGGTACGGGTATCGATGGAGCTTGTTGCTTCATCCAGAATCAGTACAGGCGGATCCGCCACGGCTGCCCGGGCGATGGACAGGAGCTGTCTTTCACCCTGGGAAAGCTGCTGACCGTTGCCGGTAAGCATGGTATCGTAACCGTTCTCCAGACGGCGGATAAAGCCGTCGGCGTTGGCAACCTTCGCCGCTTCCACGATTTCCTCATCTGTCGCATCCAGGCGGCCGAAACGGATATTGTCTGCCACCGTACCGGTAAAGAGGTTGACCTCCTGCAGCACCATGCCCAGGGATTTCCTTAAATCGGCCTTCTTGATCTTCATGATATTGATGCCGTCATAGCGGATCTTGCCGTCGGTGATGTCGTAGAACCGGTTAATCAGGTTGGTAATGGTGGTTTTGCCCGCGCCGGTGGAGCCGACGAAGGCAATCTTATGTCCGGGCTTCGCATACAGGGAAATGTCGTAAAGCACCTGCCGCTCCGGGATATAGGCAAAGTCCACGTCCTCGAACCGCACGTCGCCCTTCAGCTCGATATATTCAGTAATGCCGGAGGTCTTGTGGGGGTATTTCCATGCCCACAGGCCGGTTCTTTCCGTTGCTTCGGAAAGGGTGCCGTCTTCGTTACGCACGGCGTTGACCAGGGTGACATAGCCGTCGTCCACCTCGGGCTTCTCATCCAGCATATTGAAGATACGTTCCGCGCCGGCCATAGCCATAACGATGGAGTTCAGCTGCTGGGAAACCTGGCTGATGGGCATGTTGAAGTTACGGTTGAAGGTCAGGAAGCTGGCCAGGGTACCGATGGTAAGACCGGTAATGCCGGAGAAGGCCAGGGCGCCGCCGACAACCGCGCAGAGCACGTAGCTGACCTGGCCCAGCTGTGCGTTGATGGGCATCATGATGCTGGCGAAGGTATGGGCTCTGACGGAGCTGGTGTACATGTCGTCGTTGATCTTCTCAAACTGGTCGAGGGTTTCTTCCTCATGACAGAATACCTTGACGACCTTCTGGCCGGTCATGGTTTCTTCCACGAAACCGTTGAGCTTTGCCGTATTGGCCTGCAGGCCGACAAAGTTCTTCATGGACAGCCCGGAAACCTTCTTGGTGATGAAAAGCATGATGATAACCATGCCTACGGTCACGCCGGTAAGGGGCAGGCTCAGTTTGATCATGGTAATAAATACGGTAACGATGGTAATCGCCGAGTTCAGCACCTGGATGATACTCTGGCTGATCATCTGCCTTAAGGTATCGATGTCGTTGGTGTATAACGACATGATCTCGCCGTGGGTACGGGAGTCGAAATACCGTAAGGGCAGCTTCTCCATGTGTGTAAACATATCATTACGCAGCCTGCGAAGAACGCCCTGGCTGACGTAGATCATGATACGCTCTCTGGTGAAGTTGGCGGCTATACCCAGAAGGTAGAAGCCGGCAACCCGGGTAATGGCGCCTAAGAGAGGCCCGAAATCAGGATTCGCCTGGCCAATCATCGGCATGATGTAGGAGTCGATCAGTGTTCTGGTGAACAGGGTTCCCTGTACATTGCAGAGCACGCCGACAATGATGCAGACGAAGACGATGATGTACTGGATACCGTAGTATCTGAAAATGTACTTTAAAAGTCTCGCCAAGATTTTCGAAGGTTTTTCCTTGCTTCGTTCAAAAGGATTTCTTCCTCTGGGTCCCGGTCCCGGCATCAGTCTTCACCTCCGTTCTCATCAAAGTCACCGCTTCCGCGCTGCTGGGATTCATATACTTCACGATAGATTTCATTGTTCTTAAGCAGATTCTCGTGACTGTCGAAGCCGTCAATACGGCCGTCGTCCAGAACGATAATCTTGTCTGCGTGCTGCACACTGGAAATACGCTGGGCAATGATAATCTTGGTCGTATCCGGAATGTTTTCCGCAAAGGCTTTCCGGATGTTGGCCTCCGTCGCCGTATCCACGGCGCTGGTGGAGTCATCCAGAATCAGTACCTTCGGATGCTTCAGCAGAGCCCTGGCAATACACAGTCTCTGCTTCTGTCCGCCGGAAACGTTGGTGCCGCCCTGCTCAATCTTCGTATCGTACTTGTCGGGCATTTTCTCGATGAATTCACTGGCGCAGGCCTGGTCACAGGCTGCCTTGACCTGCTCCAGCGTGGCGTCCTTGTCACCCCAGCGCAGGTTCTCCAGGATGGTTCCGGAAAACAGCACGTTGTTCTGCAGGACCACGGAAACCATATTTCTTAAGGTTTCGATATCATAGTCCCGGACATCCACGCCGCCGACCTTAACCGACCCCTCGTCCACATCGTACAGACGTGAGATCATGCTGACAAGGGTGGATTTTGCGGAACCGGTACCGCCGATGATGCCGATAGTCGCCCCGGAGGGGATCTCCAGACTGACATGCTGCAGTACGGGCTTCTCGCTCCCCTTGTGGTAACTGAAGACCACGTCCTCAAAGCTGATGCTGCCGTCCTTCACTTCATAAACCGGGCTCTCCGGATTGGAGAGGTCGCTCTTCTCATCCAGCACTTCGCAGACACGGCCGGCTGCTGCGGCAGACATGGAAATCATAACGAAAACCATACCCACCATCATGATGCTCATGAGGATGTTCATGCAGTAGGTCAGAAGGCTCATCAGCTCACCGGTGGTCAGGGTATTGGAGATAATGTGATGGGCGCCGAACCAGCTGACCAGCAGAATACAGGCATAGACTACAAACTGCATGATGGGCATCTGGAATGTGGTGATTCCTTCTGCCTTAATGAACAGCTTATAGATATTTCCGGAAGCTTTTTTTACTTTTTCCGTTTCATAATCTTCCCGGACAAAGGCCTTGACCACGCGGATACCGTTCACGTTTTCCTGGATACTGGCATTCAAGTCATCGTATTTCGGGAAGGTCTGACGGAAGTATTTCAGGGCCAGGGTCATGATGACGGCAATGGCTACGATAAGGAGGGCCACACCACCCAGGAAGATCAGGGACAGCCTGGGACTGATGCGGAAGCAGAATACCATGGCGATAATCATGGAGAAAGGCGCACGCACCAGCATACGCATCATCATCATAAAGGCCATCATGATGTTCTGCACGTCCGTGGTCAGCCTGGTAACCAGGGATGCGGTACTGAACCTGTCAATATTGGAAAATGAGAAGGTCTGGATATTCTTGAATTCCGCAAACCTTAAGTTTTTGGCAAAACCGGAGGCGGCAATCGCGCCGAACCGGCCGGAAAGGATACCGGTCAGCAGACCCAGGACAGCCATCAGGACCATGAGCCAGCCCATCTTGATGATGTGGTCCATGTTGCCGGCGTTGACGCCTTTGTCCACCAGCGAAGCCATGAAGGTGGGAATGAACATATCCACCACGACTTCAGCCAGGGTGAAGAGGGGGGTAAGGATGGCATACTTCTTGTACTCCCCTACATATTTGACGAGTTTCTTAATCATTCGATTCCTCCTGCTGTGTCTTTATGTTCTCCTTGATTTTTTCGATTACCTCGAAAAAAATATCCAGCTTTTCGTCCTCGATGCCCTGAAGGGTCTCTTCTGTCATCTGGTTGGTCATTCTGTCCATGACCTCGTAGAAATCTCTTCCCTTGTCAAGCAGCACCAGCCTTTTCAGGCGGCTGTCATGCTCTACGGACTCCCGCCGGATGTAACCCTTCTTCTCCATTATCTGAAGAACGTTGGTTACGGTGGATCTGCGGATGCCGAACACCTGCTCCAGATCCTTCTGAAAAATGTCCTTGTCCTCATTCTTGTAGAGAAAAGCGATAACCCAGCCGTGCATGACGGTCATTTCGTCAAGACCGCATTTCTTGACGTGGTGGTCCATATTTCTCTGCAGCATATTGGACAGAGACCTGATTTCGATGCCAAACCTTTTATTTCTGTCTAAGTCCGGCTCCTTCAAAATGACCTCCTTTCCGTACCCTCGTATTGTTCAGTCTCAAATTGTTCGCCTTCGGACTGTTTCGCTTCGGACTGTTCGAGTTCAAACAATTCAATTTCAAACATTATACCACCGTAACGCAGAATGTCAACACAATATACGCACTTTATTGGACCTCATATTCGTTCTTTATATACTAAAAAGAAGCGTCCCCGCTTCCGGCAGACGCTTCTCTTTTTGTTCCTGTTTCATTATCATCCCTCCTGAAGGAAAGGAACCCCGCAAAAGGCACCTCAGGCATAAAAGCTTTCCATGATTTCCGCGGCTTTAAGCGGCCGGTCAAGGACGCTGCGGCAGGCCTTGTCCGCATGGTCGGACAGCTTTGGAAAAAGCGCCTCCGGCACCGGAAGCTGGAACAGCTTCTGCAGAGGAATCCGGCAGATTCCGTCGCACAGACGGTACAGTTCTTCCTCCATCCGGTCTTCCCTGGGGGCATACACACCGTTCATGGACAGCAGCCGCAGCTCGAAGAGCCTGCGTACCTTAAGGTCGGAGAATTCGGGATGGATAAGGGCATTCAGGGCAAGGTACAGGAGGTTGAGCATATCGGTGCCGTCCACATTTTCCCTGCCGAAATAGTCCACAAAATCCAGGAAGTAAAAGCCCATGTACACCCCGGGAATCAGGGTGGTCAGCTCCCGGAAATACCGGGAGACACTGCCCTCCGTCAGGCTGTAGGCGCTTCTTCCCGCCACTAGGGTGAATTCTCCCATTACAAAGGGATTGGCCACGGCCAGCAGCGGACTTCCCATGCGCCGGCAGCCCCTTGCAAAGGCGGTAATCCGGCCCAGGTCCGTGGTCTGTATCACCAGTCTTTTATCCTGCTCTCCGATGGGCTGTGCGGAAAGCACAATGCCCTGTACCTGAATCTTGTCGCTCACGTTTCTTCAGCTTTCCATCCGGCTCTTGTCATAGCCGAAATTCTTCATCTGTACTTCACTGTCCCGCCAGTTGCTGCGGACCTTGACCCACAGCTTCAGGCTGACCTGCTGCTCTATCAGGTTCTCGATGTCCTTACGGGCATCGGTGCCGATCTTCTTGAGCATGCTGCCGCCCTTTCCGATGATGATGCCCTTGTGGGACTCCTTTTCGCAGATGATTTCCGCTTCGATGTCCGTAAGGCTCCCGTCGGGCCGCTCATGCATTTTGTTGATAACCACCGCGATGCCGTGGGGAATCTCCTCACCGAGAAGCCTGAGGGCCTTTTCCCGGATCAGCTCCGCGGCAATCTGCTTGACCGGCTGGTCAGTCACGGTTTCCTCATCGTAAAACATCGGTCCGTAGGGGAGAAGGCGGAAAATCTCCTCTTTAAGTTCCTCCACATTGGTGCCCTGCTTCGCCGACACCGCCAGGATGCGGGCAAAGGGCACGTTTTTGCGGAATTCGTCCAGCACCGCCTGCATCTCCGGCTTTTTAATCCTGTCGGCCTTGTTCACCACCAGGATCACCGGCAGGCGGCTTCTCTCCAGCATTTTCGCAATATGCCTGTCCGACTCGCCCAGGTAGGGGCTGGGCTCCACCAGCCAGAGCACGGCGTCCACATTGGCCACAGCGCTTTCCGCCGCGGTCACCATGTATTCTCCCAGCTTGTTCTTCGCCTTGTGGATGCCCGGCGTATCCAGGAAAACAATCTGTCCCTCAGGCCCGGTATAGACCGTACGGATACGGTTCCTGGTGGTCTGGGGTTTTCTTGAGGTTATGGCGATTTTCTGTCCGATCATCCGGTTCATGAGGGTGGATTTTCCCACGTTCGGCCGGCCGATCAGGGCTACAAAGCCGGATTTTAAATTCTTTTCACTCATCTTTTATACCTGTGAGAAGCTTCTTATCTCATCAAAGAGATCGGCATGCTTCTCTATGGCAGCCTCGCTGCCCACCACGCAGATATGGCGGAAATCCACCGCATCTCTGATTAAACCGGCAAGGGAACGGAGCTTTTCCGGGTCCGCGGAAAGGATCTCTTCCCTTTCTCTCTGGAAATCCTCCTCCGTAATGCCCATAAACCAGGCATTGAGCGCCAGGACGCCCTTCGCGGAAGCGTTCATGGGTGTATCCAGCTCACTGACTGCGCTGATAATATAGCCCGTCATGGTACGTTCATCCGCGTCAAAGGCTTCCAGATACGCCGGAATGTCCCTGAATACGTCATAGGTGGCGGCAAGATGCGGATCCCGGTAGGAAACCAGGAGGACCTCTCCCGTACGCCGGAAGACGCTCATACAGCCGTAGGCACCGCCTTTGACCCGCAGGTTCGTCCACAGATACTCATAATTCAGAACCGGCTTCAACACCTTCAGAAGGCCGGTATAGGCATAGCCCTTCTGCAGAAAATTGCCTGCTGCAGCGGCAAACTGTACCTGCCCCGGGGTCTTGACCGCTTTCCTGCACTCTGAGGGCTTCCAGCTGAAGCCGCCCTCCGCGGTGCATTTTTCCGGAAGAAAAGCGGCGAAGCTTCCGGCTTCCGGAAGGAACCTGTCAAGTCCGGCGGGCTCCGATGTAATGTCCGTCATCAGATTATCCCGGGTGAAGATACGCTGCATCAGTTCCTTCAGAACCGAAATGAGCTCTGTCTTTCGTTCATCAAAATGATTGTACAGGTTCTCAATAAAAAGGTAATAGGAATAACCGCCGATTCTTTCCTGCCAGCCGCCTGTGGGCGTCAGCCCCTCCTGGGCGATGCTGAGCGCCGTTAAATGCCCGGCCGCGGGAAGGGATGCCGAAAGGTCGGCGCGGATGCCGGAAAGGATTTCATACAGCCGTTTTTCGTCATCAAGCACGCTGCCGGAAAGGATCTCCTTTACCATTTCAAAGAAGAAAGCCGTCTCTTCATACAGGAACCTGGACCGGATGCCAAAGCAGTGCAGATCCTCCTGCCCGTTACGGGTAAAGACCTGCACACCGCAGCTGATCCCGCCCGTGCGGGCGTTGATATGATTGAACAGGGCGTTGTAGGTGAACCGGGCGGTGCTCACATTACCGAGGACGGATTTCAGGAAGCTTAAGTATTCCACCCATTCATCCGGTACATTTTTCGTATCAAACAGCAGTGTCACATAGGCGATGCCGTTGGTATCATATTCGTGATAAAGCAGTCCGGCATCACCGGCAGACAGTTCCCTTGTACGGAGCCTGACTGGTGTTTTTACGTCAATATCGGAAACGGAAAGCCTGGGAATGGCGGCTACCGCCTCCGGCGCGTCCTCCGATTCCTGGTAAAGCCGCAGGGCCTCCGTCTGGGCGGCAATACGGTCCAGCTCCTCTTCGGAAAGGGACTTTTTGTAAGCCTCCAGCTTTTCCGCCAGGGCCTGCTCCTTTCTGGCTGCCAGTCCCTTTTCCGGGGTCAGAACCATCACAACACTGTGGGGATTGTCCAGCAGCTTTTCCTCGATCAGCTTTTCGTAATACCCGGTACCGATACGTTTTTTCAGCTCTTCGAAAATCTCCAGCTGCTTCAGACCGTCAAACACCTTGTCATCGTCATACAGCCAGGTATCCAGCATCCCCAGACCGTACATCAGGCCCTTGGGATAGCTGGCATAATCCGCTTCACGGAAGCGGAATTCATAAAAGTGAATGGCGGAACGCAGGGCAAGCTCATCGATGCCCTCGCGGCAGAGCTTTTCCAGCGTTTCCCTGATAACCTTCAGGAACCTGTCCTTGTCTTCCGCCTCGGCGTATTTCACACTCACTTCAAAGAAAGGCTGCAGAATACCATCGGAAAAACCGCCGCTGACATCCTTGCCGATGCCTGCGTCCAGAAGGGCCTGCTTCACCGGCGCCCCCGGCGCGGTAAGAAGGACGTTTTCCAGAACGGAGAAAGCGGAAACCGACAGATTATCCAGGCCGTCGCACACGGCTGATGCGGTGCAAAGATAGGTGTTCTCCTCCAGCGGGTCATCATCCAGGACCGGGAAGGACATGTGGATCTCCTTCGGCGCGTCAAATGCGGCCTGGCGGGCCAGTGCGGAGTCGATATCCAGGCGGTCAAAGGCGCTTAAATACTCCCTGTCCAGCCATTCCAGCCTTTCCTCCATATCACAGTTTCCGTAGAAAAAGATATAGCTGTTGGAGGGATGGTAATACCTCTTATGAAAATCCAGGAACTCCTCATAGGTTAAATCCGGTATGTACTGCGGATCGCCGCCGGATTCCACGCCATAGGCGGTATCCGGAAACAGTGCGGAAAACATTTCTCTTTCCAGCACGGCTTCCGCAGAGGAAAAGGCGCCCTTCATTTCGTTGTAAACCACACCGTTGATGGTCAGCGGGTCCTCTTTGTTTTCCAGATGATAATGCCAGCCTTCCTGGCGGAAAATCATCTCATTTTTGTAAATGTTCGGATATAAAACCGCGTCCATATATACGTCACACAGATTCTTAAAATCCGTGTCGTTGCAGCTGGCCACCGGATACGCGGTTTTATCCGGATAGGTCATGGCGTTCAGGAAGGTGTTCATTGAGCCCTTCACCAGCTCGACAAAGGGATCCTTCACCGGATATTTCCGGGAGCCGCAAAGAACGGAATGCTCGATAATGTGGGCAACGCCGGTGGAATTGACCGACGGTGTACGGAAGGAAATGCAGAACACCTTGTTCTCATCCTCGTTGGACAGAAAAACCACCCTTGCGCCGGTTTTATTATGCACAAGGTACGTTCCTCTGGCATGGATGTCCGCAATCTCCTCATTTTTCAGCAGCGAGTAGGCTTGATTCATCAGTAAGTACTCCTTTACAACAGTTGCCATTTACAGTAAAGACCGCAAATGGCAACCGATTCGCTCATATTTTGTCAGGAAGCTGTTTTTCCATTCTTTTCCAGTACTCCTTGTTCAGGCACAGCGACCTGTCCAGGACGCCGGGCAGCCTGCGGTAGTGTTTTCCCAGAAAATAACCGATATACTTGCAGCCGCTTTTCCAGAACAGGGGAAACAGAAGCCAGACCTTCCCGTTCCTGCAGATGTAGGAAGCGGTATTCTTTACCAGCTTCATGCCCTCTTTTTCCGAAGGATACCGGGAAAAAATCTTTTCGTTCTGCTTCTGGCTGACCCCGATATCGAAGTTCCGGCGCAGCTGCTGCATGCCGGAATACCGGTGGCTGTGGTATACCCTGGCGTCCGCCACATAGGCGACGCTCATGTCCGCCTCAATCACCTTTTCCGCATAAAGCATGTCTTCGTTCAGAATGACCGGTGCGTCAAAGCCGCCAAGGGAATCGAAAATCCGGTGGTTGTAGGCCGCGCAGACATTGGAGCAGAAAAAGGTCTTGATCCCCATACGGGGAAGGTCCGCCCGGCTCTTGATCCGGCCCTTGGGCGGATAGTTGAAATGCCGGGTGTAGGACTCGATAAGTCCTGCATTTTTCTTCGGAATCTGCCGGGCGTAGGATACCGCGGCTTCTCCCGCGGCCACAGGCCGGATAAGGTTCGCCAGCACGTTGTTGTCCGCAGGGACCGCATCCTGGGTCATGAAGACCAGGAGGGCCGCATCGGACAGGGAGGCGCCGAAATTCCTGGTGCCGCCGTGGTCAAACTCTTCCCTGCGGATATGGGTGACGGAAAGGTTCGGGTACGCCTCTTCCCAGGCCGTATTCCAGTACTGCTCCTCCGTGTTGATGACAATGATTTTTCGCGGGGCTTTTGTCTGCCTGTTCAGGCCGGTTAACAGCTGGGCAAACTCCGGCCCCGGTTTATGGGTAGGGATGATAACATCCAACTGATCGTTTCTTTCGTATTCCTGCATTGTACTGCTGTCTCCTGCTTTCCGGCTTTACTGCCCGCCGTTTTCCCTCCACTGACGGACCTCCTCGTCCATCTGCTCGTTCCATCCGGGAATCTCCGCATTGTCCTCCATCTCCGCGTATTTCTGGATATAGGAGGCGTCAAAGCCGGCGATGTTGATGATGCCCTGGCTGTATTCCTGCACGGTCCAGGAAGGCGTATAGGGTACATCCGGGAACAGGAAATTGTGCAGAAGCGTTACATTGTATTCCAGCGTTACGGGGATAACACAGTCATCGCCCGAATAGGTTCCGTCGTCGTCCACGTGCACGAAGGGGAAGCCGCACTGGTCTTCCGCCGTCATGGAATACTTCAGGACAGGCTGGATCATGCCCAGGAGCCTGCCGTTGTCCATGTTGGTGTAGCACAGGGGAAGGACTGCATCCAGGATGGCATTGAGCGTGCCGAAATCCGCGGTTTTCGCCTTCTCCTTGATCAGCTCCAGCACGTGTCTCTGCCGGGATGCCCGCCGGAAATCACCGCCTTCGGTGTAACGGATACGGGCATAGGAGGTTGCCTGGGTGCCGGTGCAGTGGAATACCATCTGCTGGGCGCCGTCGAACTCCTCCTGGGGCGGCATGGCCAGCTCCTCGTAGGGTTCTCCGCAGGCTTCCGAGGTCTCGTAGTTATAGTTGTTCAGATGGATGACCTCCTGCCGGGTCATGCTGATGTCCAGCCCGCCCAGAAGGTCGATGACCTTGGTCAGCGCCCGGAAGTCCACCGTAATGAATTCGGTGATGTTGAAGTCCATGTTCAGGTTCACCATGGACAGGAACTGCTCCGCGCTTCCCAGGTTGTAGGCCGCATTGGCCTTGTCATAGGTATCCGGTGTGCCGTAATAGTCCTCACCGATATTCAGCAGGGTATCCCTGTAGAGGGATACCAGCTTGATCCGCTGGTTATTATGGTCAATCACCGCGATAATCATGGTATCGGAGTTTTTGCCCTCCGAGGTATCGTTCAGGTCCCGGGTATCTATGCCGATCAGGGCGATGGTGTCCACACCGGACAGGCCCGTGGGTTCGGGGGTGGGTTCGGGCTCCACTTCCGCCGTCACGGCTTCACCCTCCTGGCCGTCTTCTATGGAAATCTGTTCCTGGGCCTGCCGCTGTCTTTCCTTCTCCGCATTGACCTCGGAGGAGGTTTTCACCCGCGTCTCGTCCAGTTCCACACGCTGGACCAGGTTCAGCTTATTCGTGCCCCAGGCCACAACGCCGATGCCCAGGACAAGGACGGCCACAAGCACAATTTCCACAACCAGCTGAATCTTTTTGCGTTTTCTCCGCTTCGCTGCGCGGGCCATCATTTCTCTTCTTGCCGCCACCCTTCTGGCGGTTTCGTCCCTCGGGACATCATTTCTGTCTCTTCTGTCTGCCATTAAACTCTCCCTTATTTATGCCCTGCCGGCCGTCGGTCAGTAGGCATTCTTGTTGACAAACCCCTTGAATACGGTCAGGAACAGGATACGGAAATCAAAGCTCACTGACCAGTTCTCGATGTAATACAGATCATACTCAATACGCTTCTGGATGGAGGTATCGCCCCGAAGGCCGTTGACCTGGGCCCAGCCGGTAATACCCGGCCGCACCTGGTGCTTGACCATGTAACGCGGGATTTCCTCCTTGAACTTCTCCACAAAATACGGTCTCTCAGGCCTTGGTCCCACCAGGGACATATCGCCTTTTAAGACATTGAAAAACTGGGGCAGCTCGTCAATGCTGGTTTTGCGGATGAACCTGCCGAAGGGCGTGACCCTCGGGTCTCCCTTGACAGTCCAGGCCTTCTTCTCTTCCTTCTCCGACTGTACCTTCATGGACCGGAATTTGTACATTTCAAATTCCCGGTTGTGCAGTCCTACGCGGATCTGCCGGAAAATCAGCGGTCCGGGCGAGGTCAGCTTGATGCCGATGACCGCCACCAGCATCAGCGGGGAAAACAGCCCGATAAGCAGCAGCGAGCCGATGATGTCTCCCAGCCTTTTCAGGGCCGCGTTGAATCCGTTGCTTAAGGGCACGTACCGGATATTGATGGCCGGCAGGCCCCACAGATCCTCCGTAAAGGGTCTTGTCGAGATGATATTATAATAGTCAGGTATGAATTTTGTGTGAACGCCTGACTTTTCGCATTCCTGCACGATTTTTTCCAGTTTCGGGTATTCCTCCAGGGAAAGGGTGATGTCCACTTCCTCCACCTTGTTCTCCTGCAGGTATCCGGCCAGATCCTCCGTCCTGCCCACCACCTTTACCTTGCGGTAGGCGGTGCCGGGTTCGGCATGGTCGTCCAGGATACCCAGAACCTTGTAGCCCCATTCCGGGAAGCGGATGATCCGGTCGATCAGTTCCTCGGCGGAACGGCTGTAGCCCACCAGTATAAGGTGTCTCGTCCCGTAGCCCTTTGCCAGCAGCTTTTCGAAGGAGGACCGCAGGCCCAGCCTCACGGCAAAGTCAACAATCATGTTGAGGAGGTAAAAGATGACCAGAAAGCCCCGGGAAAAATGGATCTGCTTCACTACGTACAGGCCGACGATAACGATGATAAGGCCCGCGGTATTGGCGATAATAATCCCAACGGCTTCGTTCCTGCGCCGCAGGGAACGGAAATCCGAATACAGGTGCAGGGCAAAGTACAGGATCAGGAACAGGGGTATGATAAAAATCAGCGCCCGCAGGTAGTAATCCAGCGACAGTGTCCTGACGGGGTCGCCGAAAATACTCGTCCGGAAACGCAGAAGCCAGGCCAGAAAATAAGTAACAGCTATGACGGCAATATCTGCAATGATCTGAACACGTATGATGTATTTCTGATTATCATTCATAACCGTCTTCCCTTGCATTCTCCCGGTGCGGGGTGCACCGTGTTTTCATTCATCCGTATAGTATACTATACTTTCGGAAAAGGAACAAGCCCGGAAGGCCTCACCTGCCGGTCACCTGCGGCGGAAAAGGCTGGCAAAAAGGCTCAGCTCAATCCGGCAGTACCGCAGGAAATGCCCTTTGCCCAGGGAGGCCGCGCGCTTTTTCGCAGATGCGGAGCGGCCCAGGCTCCTGCCCTCCCTTAAGCCCTCCTCATATTCCTTCCCCAGGCCTTTTTTGCTGAAATAGAGCTTTTTGAGCATGAAGCCCGCAAAAAGGAAGGGTGTATTTATGATACGCTGGGGAAGGGGCATATTTTTGTAAACCAGATAAATATTATTTCGTGCGGAATACCGTACCTTGAAGGGATTGTGGGCGGAGCCGGTGGTGCCGGAGCCCACATGCCTTACCTTTGCCGCGGGCAGGAACCAGTTCTCGTAGCCCAGGATATTGGCCCGGTAACAGATGTCCAGGTCCTCCAGATAGGCAAAATGCTTCTCGTCGAACAGTCCGGTTTCCTCAAAAAGCCGCTTCCGGTAAATGGCCGCGCCTGCGCAGCAGGAAAATACCCGGCAGGGCTTTGTATAGCCGGAGGCCTCCCTGCCCTTGCCCCGGGCAAAGGCCCAGCCGAGGACATTGTACCAGTCTCCCGCCGCATCGATGATCTCCGGCCGGTCGGCCACCAGCATCTTCGCCGTGCCGGCAAAGGCCTTCGGCCGCTTCTCCATGCCCCGGTACAGGGCTTCCACGAATTTCCTGTGGGGGATGGTATCATTGTTCAGCAGGATGACGTATTCGCCCACGGCTTCTTTGATGCCCGCGTTCACCGCCTTGCAGAAGCCCCGGTTTTCCGGCCAGGAAATCACCCGCACCTGCGGATATTCTTTTCTCAGGTATTCCAGGCTGCCGTCGGAAGAGCCGTTGTCCACCACGATAATCTCAAAATCCGTCATGGACTGTCCGGCCAGGGAAGGAAGGCAGCCGGCCAGGAAATGTCTGCCGTTATAATTCGGGATCACCACGCTTACAGGCACCATGCTGCAGTTAAACTCCTATGCTCTCAGGGAATAATTCCATTTGCTTAAAGTCAGGTTCGGGTTGTAGAAGGGGTCGCCCTTCTTTAAAAGGTCAATCCAGCGGGTCCGCATGAATTCTATCTCCGACTGGAACCGGCGCACCTTTTCCTCGGTGTCCTCGGCGCCCCGGGTTTTGGATTCGTAATGAATCAGCTCCACATAAGGATCATAGACGATATAATAGCCCTTTTCCCGGATGCGCAGGCACAGGTCCACGTCGTTGAAGGCCACGGCCAGCTGCTCCTCGAAGCCGCCGACACTGTCAAAGACCGCCTTTTTGACCATCATGCAGGCTGCGGTCACCGCGCTGTAATTCAGCTGGACGGCTGCCTTGTGCATGTAGCCGGTGTATTCCTTCTTCATGTTCAGGAAGGCGTGGCCGGCAATGCCGCCGATGCCGATGATGACGCCGGCGTGCTGGATGGTCCCGTCGGGATAGTACAGCCGGCAGCCCGTTACCGCAACCTCCGGCCGCTGGGTATTGCCCAGGAGCTGCTCCATCCAGTCCTTCGTGAGGATTTCCACGTCATTGTTCAGGAAAAGCAGGTATTCGCCCCGGGCCTCCTTCGCCGCAAAGTTGTTGATGGCGGAGTAATTGAAGGGATGGTTCCAGGTCAGGAGCCGTACCCTGGGGTTGTCCTTTAAGGTCTCGTAATAATCAAAAACCGCCGGATCCGTACTGTTGTTTTCCACAAGGATCACCTCGTAATTGTCATAGGAGGTGAGGGAAAACAGGGAGTCCAGGCAGCGCTTCAGCACCGCCGGATTGTCCTTTGTGGGGATAATGACGGAAACCATCGGGTGCCCCTGTACGGGATACAGTACCTTATAGAAGCCGTAATCCGACGTCTGGCTGACCACGCCGGCGGTGCCGGTGCGGGCCAGGTGCTCCTCCACGGCCTTTACGCCGGAGGCATAGGCATACAGCTTGCTGTCCGGGTTGTCGCTGGTGGAGGCTGCATGGGTGCGCCAGTGGTAAAGGATGCGCGGGATGTGGGCAATGCCTGCCGCCTTCTCCGTGCACCGGAACAGGAAATCATGGTCCTGGGCGCCTTCAAAGCCGGCGCGGAAGCCGCCCACCTCGCGGATGAGGGAGGTCTTTACCACCAGGAAATGACAGATATAGTTGTTGGACCGGAGAAGATCGGGGCTGAAATCCGGCTTCAGGGCCGGCTGGGTATGCTCCTTCCCCCTTTCGTCCACCTTGTCCTCGTCGGTGTAGATGACCTCGGCTTTCGTTTCCGTAATGGTCTTTGCCACCTCAAAAAGGGCATCCGGAGAAAGAAAATCATCATGGTCCAGAAGCCCCACATAATCTCCGGAAGCCTGTTCCAGAGCGATATTCGTATTTTCGCCGATACCCCGGTTCTCCTGCACCTCCGTTACCTTGATCCTGCTGTCCTTCGCGGCATATTCCGCCAGGATGGCGGACACCTCCCGGTTTTCCGGACTGGCATTGACGATGCACAGCTCGAAATGGGGATAGCTCTGGTTCAGCAGGGAATCCATCATTTCCCGGAGGTACTGTCCGGGGGTATTCCACACGGGAACCGCCACGGAAATCAGGGGCGGGTTGACCCATTTCCGGGCAGCCTGGGCCTTCAGGGTTTCCTCCGAAGCCCGGTGTTTTTCATACCAGGGGCCGTAGGGAACCTCCTCCGGCTCGATACGCTCGGACAGCCGGATGAGGAATTCCTTAAACCCGTAGTGTTTCAGATATTTCAGGCCCTTTTTGATGGTGTAGGGTCTGAGCTTTTTCAACAGTCTTCCAATTCCGGACGCCATGTCAGCCTCTCCCGTATCCCTGCAGCCTGTCAGTCCGCAAAGCCGGGGAAGGCCTTGATGGTGCTGACCACGGTCTCACACTGTTCCAGGGTCAGGTCGTAGAACATGGGCAGGCGGACAAGCCGTTCACTTTCCTTCGTGGTGTACACGTCCTCTCCGCTGAAGCGGCCGAACTTAAGGCCGGCTTTGGCGGAATGCAGGGGAACGTAGTGGAATACCGCGCTGATGCCGTTATCCTTCAGGTAGCGGATAAAGGCTGTGCGGGTTTCCAGATCCTTCAGCTTGATGTAGAACATATGGGCATTGTGCTGCGCATAGTCCGGAATAAAGGGCAGCTCGATATAACCGGCATCGGCCAGCTCCTTAAGATTCTCATTGTAATAATTCCAGGCGGCCATCCGGCGTCTGTCGATCTCTGCGCAGGCCTCCAGCTGGGCATACAGGTAAGCCGCGTTCAGCTCGCTGGGCAGGTAGGAGGATCCGAAATCCACCCAGGTGTACTTGTCCACCTGACCCCGGAAGAATTTGCTCCGGTCCGTACCCTTCTCTCTTAGGATTTCCGCCCTTTCCAGGTATTCATCCTTCTGGAAAAGCAGGGCGCCGCCCTCTCCCATGATATAGTTCTTGGTTTCATGGAAGCTGAAGCAGCCCAGGTCGCCGATGGTGCCCAGGGCTTTTCCCTTATAGTAGGCATTTACACCCTGGGCGGCGTCCTCCACCACCTTCAGGTTGTATTTGGCCGCAAGGGCAAGAATGGTATCCATCTCGCAGGCCACGCCGGCATAATGCACCGGGGCGATGACACGGGTTTTCTCCGTGATTGCCTGCTCGATAAGCTTTTCGTCAATGTTCATGGTATCCGGACGGATGTCCACGAAAACCACCTTCGCGCCGCGCAGGACAAAGGCGTCCGCGGTGGAAACGAAGGTATAGGAAGGCATGATTACCTCTTCCCCCGGCTGGATATCGGAAAGATAGGCCGCCATCTCCAGGGCATGGGTGCAGGAGGTGGTGAGCAGGGAGTACTTCGTCCCCAGCTTGTCCGCCATCCACTGCGAACACTTCTTCGTAAACATGCCGTCGCCGCAGAGCTTTCCGTTCTCCACAGCCTGTCTGATATATTCCAATTCCTTTCCCACGCAGGCGGGTCTGTTGAAATCAATCATTTTATACTCCTTTAAAAAACCGATGTATTATCTGTCGGACTCTGCCGGTCCCGGCCCCTTGTCCGGGTCCTGCAATTGTATAATTGTCTCACAATCCATCGGCAAATGCAAGGAAAACCGCATTTATTCCCCGGATTCTTCCCTGTTTTCCGGGTCCTTCCCGCAAAGGAAGGCAATCCGGGCATCCACCTTCAGGCGGGTTTCCTCCCGGGTTCCCGTATTGTCCAGAAGAAATTCGCAGGCCTCCTTAAACGCCTCTTCGGAAAGCTGGCTTTCCATCACCGATTCGATTTTTTCCCGGGTAATGGGCCGGGAAGCCAGAAGGCGGCGGATTCTCTCCTCTTTTTCCACGTAGACATACCAGTATTCGGTACAGAGATCCCGGTAGCCCGCGCCTACCAGAATGGCGGATTCGATAACGGCCACCTTCCGGCCCTCTTCCGCCGCTTTTTTCAGCAGGTCCTCGATCTCCAGCCGGACCGCAGGATGGATAATCCGGTTAAGCGCCTCCAGAAGGGCAGGCTCCTTAAAGGCCCGATCCCCGATCTTCGCCCGGTTGCGGGTACCGTCCTCATTGTAGTATTCCTTCCCGAGGAGGGCTTTCACCTCTTCGTAAACTCTTCCGCCGGGCTCACAGATGGCATTGGCCACGTCGTCCGCAATCATCAGCGCCGCATTGTATTTTTCCGCCAGATACCGGGATACGCTGCTTTTGCCGCAGCCGATGCCTCCCGTCATGCCGATAACAATCATTTTTCTCCTCCCGCCTTTAATGGGCTTCGTACCAGTTGCTGCCGGTGAGCACCTCCACCTCCATGGGCACGGACAGGTCCGCGGCAGCCTCCATTTCTTCCTTCAGAAGCTTCGAAGCGGCTTCCGCCTCCTCCTTGGGCGCCTCCAGAAGCAGTTCGTCATGCACCTGCAGAAGCAGCCGGGCCTTCAGGTTTTCTTCTTTAAGCCGCCGGTTTACCCTCAGCATGGCGATTTTGATAATATCCGCGGCGGTTCCCTGGATGGGGGAATTCATGGCCACCCGTTCGCCGAAGGACCGCTGCATGAAATTGGACGAGGAAAGCTCCGGCACCGGCCGGATCCGTCCGTAAACGGTGGTGGTATAGCCTTCCTTTTTCGCCCTGGCCACCGTATCGTCCAGATATTTTTTAATGTCCGGATAGGTCAGGAAATACTGTTTGATGTACTCCGCCGCCTCTTTTCTGGTGATGGACAGGCCCTGGCTTAAGCCGAAGGAGCTGATGCCGTAGATAATGCCGAAATTCACGGCCTTGGCATTTCTCCGAAGCTGGGGCGTTACCTCCTCCAGGGGCACGCCGAAGACCTGGGAGGCCGTAATGGCGTGGATATCCCTGGCCTGCCGGTAGGCCTCTATCAGCTTGCTGTCCCCGGAAAGGGCCGCCATGACCCGCAGCTCGATCTGGGAATAGTCCGCGTCGATGAAGACGCAGCCGGGCCGGGGCACAAACACCTTGCGGATCTGCTTGCCCAGCTCGTCCCGCACCGGGATGTTCTGCAGGTTCGGGTCGGTGCTGGACAGCCTGCCGGTGGCGGTCACCGTCTGCTGGAAATGGGTATGGATGCGTCCCTCCTCGTCCGCATAGCCCGCCAGGGCATCCGTATAGGTGGATTTCAGCTTGGCATACTGGCGGTACCGCAGGATATGGTCGGCAATCGGCGCATATTCCGCCAGCTTTTCCAGAATATCCGCGGCGGTGGAATAGCCGGTTTTGGTCTTTTTCCCGCCGGGAAGGCCCAGCTTCTCGAAAAGAATCGTCCCCAGCTGCTTCGGGGACTGGATATTGAATTCCTCCCCCGCCAGGTCATAGATGGTCTTCTCCTCCTCCGCCAGGGAAGCCTGCAGGGTTTCGGAAAGCCGGGTAAGCTCCTCTTTTCGGATGAGGATGCCCGCCGTCTCCATCTCACTTAAGACGTAGGCCAGGGGCATTTCCACCTCCGAAAACAGCCGGTCCATGCCCTTTTCCTTCAGAAGGCCGGGCAGCTTATCCAGGGCCAGCAGGCCGGTATAGGCGGTGTAGGCTGCCGCTTTGGCGGCCTTTTCCATTTCAGGCACCGTGCCGGGCTTTACCTTTCCTCCGAAAATCTCCTCCTCAGAGGGCAGCACCGTATCCAGGTACGCGGAGGCAATATAATCGTAGCCGTAGCCGCTGCGCAGCGGATCCAGCAGGTAGGCAGCCAGGACGGCGTCGGTAATCCTTCCTTCGTCGGCAATCTGCAGGACATTCTCCTGCTCCTTAAAGCGGAGGGTTCCGCAGGCAGGAACGGCGGCAAGCACCCGGCGAAGGCCGGCAGCAAGCGTATCCGCCTCCTCTTTATCCCCGCAGGGCAGGTACAAAAGCTTTTCGCCAAAGCCCAGGGCCAGGCCGGCAATACCCGCAGGCATATAAAGGAAAAAGCCGAGCTTTTCCGCCTTTTCCGCCTCCTCGAAAATACCGTTCCAGAGGGCCGGATCCGCAACAATCTCCGGCTCCGGCAGGGCCTTGACGGGCTTGTCCCCCTCGTCAAAACGGGCCAAAAGGTTTTTGAATTCCAGCCGCACAAAGAGATCATAGGCTTCCGGCGTGAAAAGCTTTCCTATCTTCATGTCGGAAAAGGGAATGTCCAGGGGCGCTTCCGTATTGATCCGGGCAAGGGTGCGGGAAAGCAGGGCCAGATCATAATGCTCCGCCATGGCCTCCCTCGCCTTCTTCGGCTTGATTTCCTCCAGATGAGCCCTGGCATTTTCCAGGGTGCCGTAGGCGGTGAGGATGGCGGTTGCCGTTTTCTCTCCAACCCCCGGCAGGCCGGGAATATTGTCGGAGGAATCCCCCATCAGGGCCTTCAGGTCCACGATCTGGTCCGGATTCAGCCCGTAGGTGCTCCGGACGGTCTCCGGAGTAAAGATGTCCACCGTGGTCCTTCCCTGCCTGGTCCTGGGCAGGCGCACGGTAATATTATCCGTTACGAGCTGGAGCAAATCCCTGTCTCCGGAAAGAATGACCGCCTCCATGCCTGCCTTTTCCGCGGCAGCCGCGGCAGTGCCCAGCATATCGTCCGCCTCATAGCCTTCCTTTGAAAGAGAGACGATGCCCATGGCCGAAAGCACCTGCTTCATCAGGGGCACCTGGCTCCGTAATTCCTCGGGCATGGGCTTTCTGGTGCCCTTGTAGGCATCAAAGAGCTTATGCCGGAAGGTGGGCGCGGACAGATCGAAGGCCACGGCCATATAATCCGGCGCCACGTCCTCCATCACCTTGAACAGGATGGTCAGGAAGCCGTAGACCGCATTGGTATGCTCCCCTGCGGCATTGGTCAGGTCCGGCAGGCCGTAAAAGGTACGGTTTAAAATACTGTGCCCGTCGATAAGCAGGATTTTCTCTTTCATTCCTCTTCTCCTTCACCGGCCCGGATAAGGGGCCGCAAAAACGATGATATCTTCTGTTCCCGTTCAAAACGGGTCTTCACGGCGGACAGGTACAGAAGGCTTTTCGCCCGGGTCATCCCTACGTAAAGCATTCTTCTTTCCTCCTCCAGATCCTCCGCCAGGGCCGCTTTCCGGAAGGGAATATTTCCCTCGTTGAGGTCCGGGATGAAGACGGCCTCGTACTCCGTGCCCTTTGCGGCATGCAGGGTCAGGATGCGCACACCTTCCTTTTTTTCGTTCCTGTCCCGCAGGGAATCCTTCAATTCCTGCCTGAAGGCCCGGATATGCTCTTCCCAGGCTGCAACGGAGGGAAAGGCGGCGGCATTTTCCTCCAGCTCGTCCGCCACGGACAGCAGGTCTTCCTTCGCCACGTTGTGCTCTGCGGCATAGGCCAGGATGTATTCGTCATAGCCCACGCCCCGGCGGATATAATGGACGGCCGCATAGGGGGACAGGGTATGTATGGTCCGCAGGTCCTCCTGCAGCTTTTCCAGTCTTTCCCACATCCAGCGCCGGTCTTCGTAATAAATATACAGGTCCTCCAGGTTCACCCGGCTTTTCCCGAAGGCCTCCCGGGAAATATACCGGTTGGGCCGGTTGATGACGGTCAGGTACTCCTCCCGCCTGTCGGACCCCGCTGCCAGGTGCAGGTAGGCCAGCATATCCCTGGCTATCCAGTGATCGTAGATGCAGGGCAGCTTTTCCTGGCAGTAAAAGGGCACCCGGTCAGACAAAAGCTGGGCCGCGATGGTGCCCGCGGAGGCATTGGTCCGCACCAGCACCGCCATCTCCTCATAGGGAAGGCCCCTGCCGTGCAGCTTCCTTACGGTACCGGAAATCTCCGTCGTCTCCTTATGCACGTCCTCATAGACGGTCAGGCGGACCGGCGCGCCGGGCTTCTTCACCGCCTTCAGGTTCTTTGGATACCGCTTTTTGTTGGCGGCTATCACCTTCAGGGAGGCGGAAAGGATTTCCGGCGTGCTGCGGTAATTCAGGTTCAGCAGCACCGTCGAGGCTGCCGGATACAGCTTCGGGAAGGAAAGCATCAGCTCCGGAGAAGCGCTCCGGAAGCGGTAGATGGACTGGTCGTCGTCCCCCACGATAAAAAGATTGTTCTCCGGTCTGGCCAGCATGCGGACAATCTCGTACTGCACGGGATTGATGTCCTGGAATTCATCGATCAGGATATATTTGAACTTATTCTGCCATTTTTCCAGGATATCCGGCCGCTTTGTAAACAATTCAAAAGTCCGAAGCACCAGATCGTCAAAATCCAGTCTCCGGTTTTCATTCATCCAGCGGACGTATTCCCGGTAAATCCTGCGGAAGGCCTCCGCGGGGATGGTCCCGGAATAATAGGAATCTATGGGAATGCGGTTGTTTTTCACCAGGCTGATTTCCTGCGCGGTCTGGGACGGAAGGTCCTGATCCCCGGAATAGTCCCGGTAGGTGCCCGCAAGGATTTCCCTGCAGAGCTTCAGCTTTTCCTCCTCACCGATAACGGCCGCTCCGGAGAAATTATAGCTTTTGCGCAGAATGCCGTAGAAGACACCGTGAAAGGTGCCGAAGGTGACAGAGGTGTATTCTTCCCCGGCAAGGGCCAGATAGCGGCTCTTCATCTCCGCTGCCGCCGCCCTGGTAAAGGTCACCACAAGGATGTTTTCGGCGGGAACGCCCTGGGCGGTCAGCTGTCTTACCCGTTCGGTAATGACCGCGGTTTTGCCGGAGCCGGGCCCAGCCAGCACCAGCATGGGCCCGGTTTTAAAGGCAATTGCCTTTTGCTGTGAAGCATTATACTGCATGATTACGCCTGAAGCTTTTCGATGCCGAGGGCGATACGCCGGATGCTCTCTTCCTTTCCGAGGACAGCCATGAGCTCCGTGGCGCCGCCGGGAGTCGTCTCCCTGCCCGATACCGCGCAGCGGATGGGCCACATCACCTTGTTTACCTTGTACTCCTTACCGGAAGCATAGCCGGAAAGAAGGGCAAAAAGCGCATCATTGGAGAAATCCTCCTGCTTTTCCAGAAGGGGAAGCACCTCGGTGAGAACCTCCAGGGCGCTCTCCTTTGTGGATTTGGATTTCTTGTGCACGTACATTTCCGTATCATAATCCGGCAGCTCGGCAAAAAAGCTCACCATGTCGGTGATTTCCGGGAAAACGGAAATCCTGGTTTTCACCATTTTCGCCACGGCCTTTGCATCCATATCCGGGCCCAGGGCCTTTTCCAGATAGGGCTTTGCCCGCTCAAAGAAGGCATCCTCGTCCATGGCCTTCAGGTATTCGCCGTTCATCCAGCGCAGCTTGGTCATATCAAAGACCGAAGGGGATTTGTTGATCCGGTGGTAGTCAAAGACCTCCACCAGCTCGGGAAGGGAAAAGATCTCCCGGTCTCCCTCCGGGCTCCAGCCCAGGAGCGCTACGAAATTGACAATGGCATCCTTGACAAAGCCCTGCTCCACCAGGTCTTCGTAGGAGGAGTGGCCGCTTCGCTTGCTCAGCTTGGCGCCCTCTTCGTTGGTGATCAGGGGGCAGTGGATGTATTTGGGAATCTCCCAGCCGAAGCATTTGTACAGATAATTGTATTTCGGGGTGGAGGAAAGGTATTCGTTGCCGCGCACCACATGGGTAATGCCCATCAGGTGGTCATCCACCACGTTGGCGAAATTGTAGGTGGGATAGCCGTCGGACTTGATGAGGATCATATCCTCCAGCTCCGCGTTCTCCACTTCGATCCTGCCGTAGATTTCATCATCAAAATAAGTAGTGCCCTCCACCGGCATGTTCACCCGGATAACATAGGGCTTGCCTGCTGCCAGATTGGCTTCAATCTCCTCTTTGGACAGGGAGAGGCAGTGCTTGTCATACATGGCGATATCCTTGCCGCCCACGGTCCTGTGCAGGCCCTCCAGCCTTTCCTTGTCGCAGAAACAGTAATAGGCGTCGCCCTGGTCGATCAGCTGCTTTGCGTACTTCATGTAAATGCCCGCCGCATTGCGCTCGCTCTGGACGTAGGGGCCGCAGCCCATATCCTTGTCCGGTCCTTCATCGTGCACCAGGCCGGTCTCCGCCAGCGTCCGGTAGATGATGTCCACCGCGCCTTCCATATACCGCTCCTGGTCCGTATCTTCAATTCTCAGCATAAAGCTGCCGCCCTCATGCTTGGCAATGAGGTAGGCATACAGAGCCGTTCTCAGGTTTCCTACATGCATCCGGCCCGTGGGGCTCGGCGCAAATCTGGTTTTTACCGCTGTCATACTCTTCTCCGTTTCTAAACTATCTAAAAGGCGTGGATTAGATTTCCACGCCTTTTGTCTTCAGATAATCAATTACGTCTCCCACTGTATCTATATCTGTCAGTTCCTCGGCAGGAATTTCCAGGGAATACTCTTCTTCAAGCGCCATGACCAGTTCAAACAGATCCAGTGAGTTAGCGCCCAGATCGTCCTTGAAATTCGTATCCTCGGTAATGGATTCTTCGTCACAGTTGAACTGTTCCGCAAGAACCTGTCTGATTTTTTCCAACATACAGTATGCCTCCACTTATTTCTTTCGAAAAGTTCAAATTCAGATGGATGCCGCCCGGCAGACAAATACTGCGGCGGCTTTCAAACAAGGCAAGTGTAAAGGGTCATTTCCCATTTGTCAACACTTAACTTGAGGAGGATGGAACAATCTTGTTCGAAACCCCCATCACGATGCCGATTTCAATCATTGTAAACAGGGCTGCCGTGCCTCCGTTGCTGATAAGAGGCAGGGATACGCCGGTGGTGGGAATCACGTTCAGCACCACGCAGATGTTCAGGATAACCTGCAGGGCGATGTGAATGAATACGCCCGTACTGACAAGGGTCCCGGAAAGATCCGGCGCCCTTAAGGCTATCCGGTACAGCCGGTACAGCAGGTAACCGAACAGCAGCAGCACGATAATCGCGCCGAAAAGCCCGAGCTCCTCGCAGATAATACTGAAAATCATATCGTTCTGGGCCTCGGGAATAATGCCCAGCTTCTGGGTGCTGTTTCCCAGTCCCCGACCGAACAGCCCGCCGGAGCCGATGGCGTAAAGCCCCTGCAGCACCTGGAAGCCGCCGATGTCCGAGTATTTCTCCGGGTCCATCCAGACCAGGATTCGGTCAATACGGAAGCTGTCGGAGGTGGCGGCCTGGGATAACAGCACATTCAGCAATACGATGGCTATGACCACCACTATCCCGAAGGCTATCAGAAACGGCAGGGTGCGGGGATTGGCCACGAAAATCACCACGGCGGCGATGGCCAGCATGATAACCGCCGTACTCAGGTTGTTGGTCAGCAGGTAGGCCTCCGCCGGCGGAATGAGGCTGATGACCGCCAGGACCGCAAAGCCCTTAATAGTTGCCGCTTCCCTGCCGAGCCGGTAGACCTCCCTGGTCAGGACCAGGATCAGGGCGATTTTGGCAATCTCCGCGGGCTGAAAGGAAATCGGACCGATCTCAATCCATCGGCTTGCGCCGTAGGCCGTTGTTCCCAGGCTGGTAAACCTTGCGGCGAACATAAATCCGAGGGAAAGGACGTACAGGGGCCAGGACAGCCAGCGCAGTATCCAGTGATAGTCAAAGAAAAAGGCAACCACCAGGGCAATCACCACCGCAAAGGCCGAAAAGGCCGTCTGCCGGATGAGGAAGTACATGTCGTCCCCGAAGGTGGAGGCAGCCTTATAAAAGCTGGCGGAATAAAGCATCACCAGCCCGAAGCAGATCAGAATAATGACTACAGCCAGAAGGTTGTAATCAAAATACCGTCCTGCAATCCTTTTTCTTTTTGCCCGCACGTTTTTCGGCATGCCGCTTCTCCTGTTTATGAAAAGAAGGCTCTCCTAAAAGAGCCTTCCGGAAAAAATCAATCCTCTACATAGGGCATAAGCGCCAGATGTCTTGCACGTTTTACAGCCAGGGTAACGGCTCTCTGATGCTTCGCGCAGTTGCCGGTCACTCTTCTGGGAAGAATTTTGCCCCGCTCGGAAACGAAATGTCTGAGCTTGGCAGTATCCTTATAATTTACACAATTGTCTTTGCCGCAGAAAATGCAGACTTTTCTTCTTCTGCGGGGAACTCTCTTTCTGGGAGAATATGTTCTTTCCTGTCCTTCAGCCATGGCTTATTCCTCCTTCATTATTCTGCAGGTGTTTCCTGCTCGGTCTCAGCTGCTTCTTCGGAAACGGCTTCGGGAGCGGGTTCTTCTGCTGCGGGTGCTTCCGCCGGAGCTTCCTCCGCGGGTGCTTCCTCGGTTACTTCCACTTCTTCATCGGAGCGCACGATAAGATATCTTAAGGTGCCGTCCAGGATACGCATCTCTTTTTCAAGAGCGGGAGCGCAGGCGGGTTCCGCTTCGAAATGGATGAAGTAGTAATAGCCTTCGGGCTGCTTCTGAATCTCGTAGGCAAGCTTCTTCTTGCCCCAGTTTTCAATCGCGCCGATCACGCCTTCATAACGGGTGATGTAGCCTTTTGCCTTTTCGACAACGGCAGCTCTTGCCTCGTCATCCAGCTTTGCACTGACTACCAGTGCGAGTTCATACTTGTTCATGTTTTACCTCCTTATGGCCTTTAAGGCTTTCCCTTTCGGAAAGCAAGGATGTGGACTCTATCCACGAAGTCGTATTTTAACACAGAGTTTTTCCGATGTAAAGAGTTAATTTTCGGACATTTCTTTTCTTTTGACCATGTTCTTCCCGGGTTTTTACGGCGTATACTGAAATTCCGGCGGGCATACCGCCCTGTCTGATACGGAAGAATCACAATCGGGAGAAATAAATATGAAAAGAGATATTACCAGAGCCATCGTGGACGCCACGCTGGAACGTTCCTTACGGGAAATCGACGAGGATCCCCGCCGGAGCATCCGCAAGCTGGCGGATATGGGCCGCTTCTATTCCAAGGGAAGGCTCATCCAGTCCCTGTACGAGCTTATGCAGGACCTGCTCCGCAACGAGGACAGCCCATACTACTCCGCCATCGACCACCTGCTGCATCACACCTCCCGGAAGGCTTTGAAAACCTTCGGGATCAACATCGGCCTTACCTCCCTGACCAGAGGGGCAAAGAAAATCCGGGAAAACGAGCAGATTTACGGTTATTCCATTCCCTGGGTACTGCTGGCCTCCCTGTCCGGCAGTGATAAGGGCTTTACCCCTGCCGCGCTTCATGAGGTTGTCCGGCAGGGCACCGAACTGGGCATCTGCACCTATATTGTCTCCCTTACCGGGGATACGACGGGGCTTGAGGATATCCTGGATACCTTCCGCAGCTTCGGGGACTGCGCCTTTATCCTGCGGCTGCCGGATACGGAGCTGAATGCTTCGGAGGTCTCCCTCATCGTGGATACCTTCAACTGCCTGACCTCCTTTTCCTGCAGCGGCGACTGGACGGGAACCAACCTGGCCCGGTTAAGGAAGGCCAAGGCGTGGTGCTCGGTCTATGACTCCTACGACAACGACAGCAGCCGCTTTGTCACCGGGGAGAGCCGCATGCACGACCTGGTGGCCCAGGAGACGCCCTTCGCTTTCCTGGTGGCCAGACGGGATACCACCCCGGAGAACAGGGAAAGGGCCGCGAAGCTGGTTCGGGAAAACCGCATCAGCCCCACCGCCCCTCTCATTCTTTTCGATGTCTACGGCGACTGCCTGAAAATCGACGGCATTGTTTCCGACGATACGCCGGTATGGATGGAATTCCGTGAAGACGGCAGCGTATTCACAAACCGCGGCGCCGCAGCGGAAAAGCCGGATTATACCGCATTTTCCCTGCAGGACCTTTTAAAGGCCTGCTTCGGCCGTTAAGTTTAAGCGTCGGCGCTTTCCGCGATCACCTTGACCATCCGCCGGATGTGGAGCATCAGCTCCTTGGGCGTAATCCGGCAGCCCATTTCCAGCCACCGGATGATGGCGGAAAGGAAGGCGTCGCAGAACATGTTGACGATGATGTCCCGGTCCAGCTCGTCCTCGGACACATCCTCAAAGAAATAAAAGACTATGGGGGTCATGGATTCCAGGAAATATTCCCTGAAGGAATTCTGGCCCTCTGTTTTCAGGGCGTTTTTGTAAAACTCCTGGTCCTTGTAGAACAATTCCGCCACAGATTCCATCAGCTGCCAGCCGTCCTCGTAGGACTGCAGGGAGACCATTTCGATAAAATCCGTGTAGAACATCCAGTTCATCAGGTCGTATTTATCCTTGAAATGATAATAGAAGCTTTTTCTGTTCATGCCGCAGCCTTCACAGATGTCGCCGACACTGATTTTCGCGAAGGATTTCCGGGCCATCAGCTTTTTCATGGACCTGGCCAGGGCATTTTTTGTAATACTGGTATCCGGCATATCTCTCCTCCTGTCTATTCCACCGGCAGGGTGAAGGAAAAGCTCACGCCTCCTTCCACATTGGCCGCCCAGCAGGACTGCCCGTGGGCATCCATGATGGCCTTTACAATGGAAAGGCCCAGACCGCTGCCGCCGTATTTACGTGTGCGCGCCTTATCTACTTTATAAAACTTATTCCAGATCATGTCCAGCGAATCTTCCGGAATATGGTCACCCGTGTTGAAAATCGTGGTCACCATCTGGCTTCCCGCCGGACGGGCGGTGATCCGTATCTGTTTTTCCCCGCTGCAGTGGTTCACCGCATTGGAGAGATAATTGGTCACCACTTCCTCGATTTTGAACTGGTCCCCCCACACGGGAACCACCTTGTCGGTATCCACCGTTACGGTGATGCCCTTCTGCTCCATTTGCAGGCGGTGGGCGTCCACCACGCCGCGGATGACCTCGGCAAGATCAAACCGCTGGATATCCAGCCGGTCCTCGCCGGACTCAAGATGGTTCAGGGACAGGAGCTCCATGACCAGCTTGTTCATCTTGCCCGCTTCGTCCATGATGACGTCGCAGTAGTAATTCCGGCTTTCCTCGTCCAGCTGCATCTCCTTCAGTCCCTCCGCATAGCCTGCGATGAGGGCGATGGGGGTTTTCAGCTCGTGGGAAACGCTGGAAAGGAATTCCCGGCGCATCTCGTCTATCTGGTTCTTCTCCTCGATATCCTTTTCCAGCTGTGCATTGGCGGTTTTCAGCTGGGAAATGGTGGTTTCCAGCCTGCCGGACATCTTGTTGAAGTTTTCACCGAGCACACCGATTTCGTCACTGCCCCCGCTGGTATAGCTGGCCCCGAAATCCAGGTTGGCCATTCTCACGGAGAGATTGGACAGCTCGGTGATGGGCGCCATGATACGGCCGGTAATCAGCAGGATGATGACCACGGAGGCCGCGATGACGATCGCCCCGACGATGACGTAAAAGACCAGGGACAGCCTGGCAGCCTCATGAATGCTCTGGATGGGGGTGCGCATCAGGAAATAATAGTTGTTTTCCAGCCTGCCGAAGATCTCCAGGTAATCCACATCCGCCCCGGGATCCCGGTATTTGAGGAGCTGGTAGTCATCCGACTCCTCAAGGATACTGGAATTGTCCTTCTCCATGCCGAGCATGCTGCCGAACAGCCGCACCGTCAGCAGCCGGTCGTCCCGGACGTTGGTGAGCACCAGGTTCAGCCCGGAATCCGCCACCAGGTAGGACAGGCTGTTCATGGCGCAGTACCGGGAAAATTCCTCCGTATCATCGGTGTCCTCTTCCCCGTCAACCGCATCCTCTATCATGTCCACGGCGTCCACAAGCTGCTTCTTCTTTCCCCTCAGATAAAAGTCCTCCAGGAAAAACAGATGCACCACGCCGATGGCCACCATGGAAATGATGGTCAGCAGAAGAAAGCTTACGGCAATTCTTTTTTTCAGTGATTTCTTCATGATATTCTGTCTGCGCTTCTGCCTCAGCCTTCAAACTTGTAGCCCATCCCCCAGATGGTTTTGATGAGCTCTCCCTTGTCTCCCAGCTTGCTGCGAAGCTTCTTTACATGGGTATCGATGGTCCGGGCGTCCCCGAAATAATCGTAATTCCACACATTGTTCAGGATATTCTCCCGGGAAAGGGCGATCCCCTTGTTGTCCATGAAATAGCTCAGCAGCTCAAATTCCTTGTAGCTGAGCTCCACCGGACGGCCGTCCACCGTTACGGTGCGGGCGGACCGGTCCATGGAAATGCCGCCGGCCGTAAGGAGTTCGTTTTCCTCCGGATTCGTCCTTCTGAGGATGGCTTCCACCCTGGCTACCAGCACCTTGGGGCTGAAGGGCTTGGAGATGTATTCGTCCACGCCCAGGTCAAAGCCCATCAGCTCGTCCCGCTCGGTATCCTTGGCCGTCAGCATGATGATGGGAACCTTGGAGCTGGCGCGGATCTCCTTCGCCGTCTGCCAGCCGTCCATCTTCGGCATCATCACGTCCAGGATAACCAGGATGATATCCCTGTCGCTGTAGAAAATATCCATGGCTTCTTCTCCGTCTCCGGCTTCCACCACCGTGTAGCCGTGCATGGACAGGAAATCCTTTACCAGCTTTCTCATTCTTGCCTCGTCGTCCACCACCAGGATTTTCTTCTCCGCCATTTTATCCTCCTTGTCTGAATGAAAAAGGACCATCCCTGAAGGGATGATCCTTTTCTGTGTGAATGCTGGACCTGAAGGGATTCGAACCCTCGACCTCTCGGATGCGAACCGAACGCTCTCCCAACTGAGCTACAAGCCCTTATCAGTACCGGACTATATTACCCGAAACCGGGAAATATTTCAAGTCCCAAACTGAAAATTCACACAATTTTTTAAATTTTACGGCGCGGTGATCATATTGGTCACCAGGTTGAAGTCCTTGTCAAAGCCGATGTAGATAAGGTTTTTGTCCGCATCCGCCGGAATGGTATAGCTGCCGCTTTCCGTAGCCACAAGGATGCGGCCGCCGCCCTCAATGTCGGTGGGGTTCATACTGGTGTACAGCATGGTGCCGCGCATCATGTCGTCATAGCCGTGGAGATTGGCCAGGTCCATGGAAAGGGTTTCCAGATGGAAATCCAGGGTCATCTTGGACATCCAGGCTTCCTCGTAGCTGTCAAAGCCGGAAAGCAGGGTGTCGGAGAAGGCATAGGCCTCGTCCAGGCTGTTCCGGGTTTCCTCGGGCACTGCATTGTACAGGGCCTGGGCCTCCGTCACGTCGCGGCGGAAGGAATTTCTCCAGTAGTCATGCACATACCAGAACACGTCCTCGCCTGCCAGGTCCTTCATGTACTGGGAGAACAGGTAGACCGCGCCGTAGGCGCCGATGTATTCGTCTCCCTCGGTACTGAAATTGTACAGGGACTGGCCGTTCCTGAAGTTGTCGGAGAAATACATCAGCTGGTTGTAATGGCCTTCATCCTTGATGCCCGGGTAGGAAAGCTCCTCGGCATAGGCTGCCATGGCCTCATCCAGCCAGGTCTTCACGAAGGGTGTCTCGGAATAATAGAAGGCTTCGGAGGCACAGATCATATGCTGGTATTCGTGGGCCAGGGTGGATTTCGCAAAATCGGGCAGATTCCGGATGGCCTTGCCGTTGATGTTGATGATGGCCCTGTCCGTATTCAGGCCGTAGTTGCGCACGTCGGAGGATGAGCATTCATAGGAGGAGAAAATATCCAGGATGCTGAAGAAGCCGCCGATGTTCTTGTCGCTTAAGTCGTAGCAAAGGATATTGACCTTATCCCCGTTGTCCACATACCGGCCGACGCCGAAATTATCCGTATCCTTCTGGAAAATCAGGTCATCAAACTCCGTTCCCAGCATCTCTGCCTGGGCGCTGCTGATCTGGCCGTCCAGTACCCATACATAGCAGCTGCTGCCGGCATACAGGCAGTCGAAGTAATCCTGCACCCTGGCGGTCATGGAGGGATTGTAATGGTAGAAGACCTCGCTGTCCCCCTCCATGTAAATCTGGGGCAGGCCGCCCGCCCGGTTGGCTTCGCGGTTCACCTGCAGGTCTTCCAGGCCCGACCTTAAATCAGCCTGGGAAATCATGGTGGGCAGCTCCATATCGTCAAGGCCGCCCGCCCGGTTCATGCCGGTCACAATCTGGGAACCCAGGCTGCCGGTGGAAAGCTCCTTGGAGGAAACCCTGCCGTAGGCATCGGATTCATTGTAAATATAGGGGTTGTAGATCATTACGAAGGAAACATTGTCCAGCACCGGCGAGGAGGCTGTCTTTAAAGGACCGCCGGTATAGGCTACCTCTCCCGAGGGCACGCCCTCATCCTTTGCGCTGGTGATAATGCTTCCGCCGGCGGCTTCTTCATTGCCGCCGATAGTGGCGCCGCCGCTTTCCCGGGCATTCGCCGAATTCGAGTTCACTGCGGACGAAGGCTTTTTTCCCTGGCAGCCCGCCAGCATGCCCACCGCAAGAACCACCGCGGCAGCAAGGGCCGCGATTTTCACTTTTTTCATTTCATACCTCCGGTATTTCAGTCATTTCCTTCCGGGTAGAGGGTTATCCGTTCCCCGGTATACAGAACCGTTCCGCCGCCCAGAGACCGAAGCTGCGGTCTGAAGGACAGCTCGGGACGGCCGTCACCCTTGTATTCGTAATCGCAGATGGCGGTATTTCTCCGGGTGTGGGCGCCGACTTCATCCTCCTGCACATAGACGTGGTCCGGATGGCCGGCATCACCGTTGAGCTCCACGTCCACGATGTGGAATTCCACATTTTCATCGCTGTCATTGACCAGGACGAGGTTCCAGAAATAGGCGGTATCGCCGTAGTCATTGCCCCAGGAGGAAATATCCCTGCTGCTCTGCCCTGCATTGTACACCTTAAATTCGCCGTTATCCAGTAGCAAATCGCCGAAAGTGTCCTGATTTTCCGCATTTCCTTTCTCCGAAAGCGTCAGGGGATACCAGCTGCCGCCGGAAAGGGTAACGGTACCGGTGAGCTCCTCCTCGGAGGTCAGCAGCAGAAGGGAAATATCCCCGATGGCGCTGATGCCCTCCTCTTCAAGGGTGGAAGCGATGACATTGAAGAAGACACAGGTGGTCATTTTCGGCGCCAGAGTCAGCCGGGAAGCGGTGAGGGAAACCGAAAAGCCGTTGATGGCAATGCCGTCCATGCCCACGGGAATGTCCCTGTCGGATTTATTCTCAAAACGCACCAGGCCCGCCAGGTTTTTCCCGGCAGACATGCCCTCCACAAGGCTGCCACAGCCCAGGAGGGTGATGCGGACGTCCTCCGTATCCGCCAGCACCTGCTCCTCTGCCAGCGCTCCGTAACAGGGCACCATGGTTACAGCGGTATCGCCGGCCGGCATGTTAAGAGAAATATCCCGGCTGTCCAGGGTTTCGTAGGTGCTCCCGTCCTGAATCTCCAGGGTAAAGCTTACCTCTGACAAAAGCCCTTCGCCAAGGGCCTGCAGCCCGGTGCAAAGGTCGCCAAACTGGTCGGTGCAGACAATGCTGCCCGGCTTCGACGAAAAGCCGTGATACCCGGCATCGGAAAGGCTGCCGTTGCCTGTCAGGTTATGCAGGCGGATGTAAAGCTCCTTATCCGTGGTGTTTTCCACATACAGCTTGTTGACGGTGGTCAGGGATTCGGACAGGAGGGTCCGGATAAGGGAAATCCTTACCCCGTCGCTGTTGTAGATTTCCCTGCCCCTGTCAAAGGAAATCCTGCCGGTAAGGTTCTCCGGAACCTGCGCTTTCTTCACCAGCACCGTATTCTCCGGCGCAAGGGCAATGTCCGCCCAGCCCTCGTACAGGGGCGAATAGCCCTCGGATACCACCAGCTGGACCGCGCAGTTTTCTATCGTTCCGCCGGAAATCTCCTCCAGATCCGAACGGTAGAAGCTCTGGACAAAGACGGTGCGGCAGCCCGCGGGCAGGAGGCGGGTATTGGTCACGCTCTTCTCCCCGCTGTTGAACCGGAAGCCGGTGATGCCTGCGGTCAGGTCCTTATCCGTGGTATTTTCCGCGGAAATCACGGCATAGAGCCTGGCATTGTTGTCTTCCCTGCCCCTGCTGTTTTCCCCTGCCGGGTACCCCAGCCACTCCAGGGCAAATTCCACGCCGGCCTCTTTTCCCAGGGACTGGGCGTCAGCCACCGCCCCGCAAAGGGAGTAGATTTCAGCGGAGAATAATGCTTTTTCATCAAAGGAAACCCGGGCTTTAGAGAGCTTTATCATTTTCCCGCAGGTCTCGTCATTGCGGATAAAGAAACGGAATTCCAGGGTGTCCGGTATGCTTTTGCCCAGATAGGTGCAAAGCGCCGACGCTTCAAGCCAGGTGTATTCCCGCACGGAGTTGGGATCCGCCTGGCAGTAGGCCGCATCGTCTCCCACCAGCTGTCCGTCCAGCACCAGGTCATCCGCCTGCAGCTGTACGGGAAAGTCATTGTCATTGGTAAGCCGCAGCATGTACCGGGCATTTTCTTTCAGCGGGTCACCGCTCAGGCACAGCTCCAGTTTAATCCCCTGCTCCTCCAGGATGGTGGCTGCAGACGCCCCGGCTTTCATTTCCGTCTTATATTCCGGATACACCCGTTCCGTCTTCGGGGCCTCCTTCAGGGTGATGGGCAGAAGCTCGGAGGAATAGCGGCTGTCCTGTACGTCGCTGACCTCGAACATGATAAAATACTCATACCCGTCGTCGTAGATTTCTTCATAGGAGAAGGAAATGCCGTCAGCGGCAAACATCTCGGTGCCGGTGATCCAGTCACCTGTCGGCCAGTCGAAAAACGGAAGCAGAAGTCCGTTCTCGTCCCGGGTAAGGTAGCTGGCCCGTACGTCCATAAAGGAAATCTTCCGCCAGTTCTCCAGGGTTATCTCCTGCCGCTTTCCGGTGGACAGGCCGTCCCCCTCTTCTACGGTATACATGCCCTTGACGGTCAGTTCCTCCGTCTCCGGCTCCAGGGAAAGCTGAATCTCGGAAAACTGCAGCGTCTCCCGGTCGAAGCTTTCCAGATGGGGGAACAGGGAGTAATTGATGACCCCCTCGTGGGAATCCGTATGTTTGACCACGGGTATGGTCTTGATGCCGTCCCCGTCGCTCACATAGATGACCTTTCCGGGGAAATTTGCTGTAAGTGTGCCGTCTTCATTGGTCACGTCGGCACTGACGAAGACAGGGGTATAGAGCTGATCCCCGGTCCGCCGCAGCACATAGTACCTGGCGGAGGCGAAATGCTCCTGCTGCTCTTCAGTAAGCTGAAGGGTATAGCTGCCGCTTCCCGAAAGGGAGGGCACCATGGAATCGGAGAAATACACCTGCATGTCCGTCCCCAGCCACACCTTCTCATAACGGGAAAGGTAGCTGCGGTAATCGGGAAAGAGATCGAGGGCCTGGTAGTCCGCGCTCCAGGACCGGCTGTAATAGGCTTTATTATAATAAGGATAGTACAGAGATACACCGCAGCTGTTCTCCGTATTGGACCGGCTGTTCACCACCATGTCCTTTAAAAGATCAAGCACCGCTTTGGTTTCTTCGCCGTAGTTCTCCGACATTTCCTCCATCAGGCTTTCCATGTCCACCAGGTCATATTCGGAGCCTGTGGAAGCCCGGCCGAAGGCCCTGGTCTTCACCCGTTCCACCGCCAGGGCGGGATAATCGCCGCTGACGTTGTTCTCGGCCCTGGCAAACACCCCGTCTATGGCCTTTGCCAGTTCTTTCGCATAGGAAAGGTCCACCGCCGCCAGGGTGACGTCACTGCTGAAGAAGGTTTTCTCCGAGAAGTAGGCGTCGCAGTATTCCATGTACCGGTCCGGAATGGTGGATACCAGGCAGCGCGCGTCGAGATACCCGGCATTTTCCAGGAAGGCATAGTTCCAGCCGAAGCCGGGCTCCGTCTCCTGGGAGGCCACCAGATACTCCCCGTAATCCGCCACGGTGCAGATAAGCTCTGCCGAGGACATCAGGCAGGCGTCAAAGCCGATGAACATCAGCTTATTCTCCGGACCGAAGGGGGAAGCCGCCAGGGCCTCCTTTATCTCCGGCAGGGTCAGGGAATCGTTGTTGTATTTCTTGTCCAGCCCATAGCCCATGAGGGGACCGTTTCCGTGATCCCAGAGGATGAGTGCATACTTATCTGCCGGGAAATGCTCCTGTCCGTACTGCAGGAAGCGGGTCAGGGACGCCGCCTCGCCCATGGATGACAGGGGATAGCTTTCCTGCAGGGCAAAGCCCTCCTCCGTCAGCAGGAAAAGGGCGTTCTCGTCCTCCGGAACGTCACTGTGCCACTTTGCTGAGCCGCCGGTATACAATACCAGGTTAAGGCCCTCAAGGTTTGCGCCTGCGGACGCCATTTCTTCCATATCATTCGTGGCGGAGGCCGAGCCGGACTCCAGGTCCGAACCGATCATATACACCATCAGGGTCAGGGTATAGTCCGGGGCAGACCGGTCCTTCGTCTCCTTTTCCGACGATGCCTGCACAATTGCGGAGGAGCTTTCCGAGACCTCCCCCTTCTTTTTCCCGCAGCCGCTTCCGACAAGCAGCAGTAGCGCCGCCAGCAGGAAGAACAGAACCGTTTTTTTCTTCATTTCTCTATCCTCAATCCGTTAACAGATCCATGTTTCCGATTTATTCTAAAATAACATAAAATCCGGTCCTTTTTCAATAACTCCTTCTCCCTGTGCTTACTTCAAATGAGTCTATTTAATTTGGAAAAAGCCCTTGACTTTTATATTGTTAAACTTTATAGTCATTATATAAATATTTTTTGTGCAGTTTATGTCATTGATTGAAAAGAGTTATATCTTTGTACAAAATGATATAACTCAGATCAATGACTTTTTTTGTCGATACATAAACTGCAGAACATTGGAGGGATTGCAATGAACAAAGGTACTGTTAAATGGTTTAACGCGGAAAAGGGCTATGGCTTCATCACCGGCGAAGACGGAAAGGACGTATTTGTACACTTTTCTGCGATTACCGGAGAAGGCTTCAAGACACTTGACGAAGGCCAGGAAGTCACCTATGACCTTACCGAAGGACCCAAGGGTTTACAGGCGGCCAACGTCGTTAAACTTTAATCCGGTTACCTTACCCGCCCACACAGGGGAAAAAGAAAGCCCGGCTTTTCTGCCGGGCTTTTCTTTTACCGGAGAACCTCTCCGGCGTCAGTTCAGACTGTAGATATATTCGTCGATGGCTGTGGTATCAATTACCGTGGTGGTGGGCTGGGCATTTACCCGGTTCACAACAACGGAACCGATAAACCAGGCCAGGGCAGCGATGATAATCACCAGGAAGATGCCGATCTCCATCCTGCTCTTTCTGGCTTCCTTTACCGAAGCGGTCTTTCTCGCCGCTTTGCTCTTCTTATATAAATCTACTTTTTCCTGGCTCATCAAACTCTCCTTTTTGCTCTGGTCAAACCGCGCGTTTTATGGTTTAATGGGAACAGCTTCCCTATTTGCTGCAACAGCTTATAGCAGTTTACTACATAATCCGGAAAAAAGCAAACATTTCCTTGGGAAAGGATACATAAATATGAATGCACTGCAGATTGAATCCGTCCGCGAATTTATGAACAGCCTCCTGCTTTCGGAAAAATTCGACCGGTTCCGGGTGGGCGAAACACGGATTACCACCTTCTGTACCGTCGTCATTGACGGAAAGCGGGAAAAGGAGTTCTACGATACGGAGGAGGAAATGGCTGCAGATGATGCGCCTTCCGCCCTTCTCTGGAAGGAAATCCGTCCTCTGGTACACAGCCTTATCCGGGGCAGAAAGCCGCCCCTGCAGCTTGCCGCCTCCCTGTACCTTGCGGGGGAGGACCTGGAAAAGCTGCTCCGCTTCTGGGGCCTTTCGGACCGGGGAGAAGGCATCTACGGCCTTACCCTGAACATCCGTTTCCTCAAGGGAAGCCTTACCGTGACCTCCGCCGTCAACGGCCTGAACCCGAAGGACCTTTCCGCCGCAAAGGAAATCGGCGTCCTCTGGGACGGCTATGTAACGGATCATGTTCTGCCCTAGCCCCTTTTTACCGAAAGATTTGCAGGATTTTTTGCCGGATCCTGCATTTTTTTCTTTTTTTTCAAATTTTCCCTTGTCATTCGCCGGGCAAAGTGATAAACTTTCCCTCAAATTTATGCATTTTCAAAAAACAATCCATATGCATTACTAAGGAGGATTTATCATGAACGCATATTTAGCCAGCGTCCTTGAGAACGTCAAAACCAAACATGCCGGGGAACCGGAATTTGTTCAGACCGTAGAGGAAGTCTTCTCTTCCCTTGAGCCGGTTATCGAAAAGCACCCCGAGTATGAGAAATACGATCTGCTGAACCGCATGGTTGAGCCGGACAGAATGTTCACCTTCCGCGTTGTCTGGGAAGATGACAACGGCAAATGGCATACCAACAGAGGCTGGAGATGCCAGTTCAACGGCGCCATCGGACCCTACAAGGGCGGTCTCCGTTTCCAGAAGAACGTATACGAAGGCATCATCAAATTCCTGGGCTTCGAGCAGACCTTCAAGAACTCCCTGACCGGTCTCCCCATCGGCGGCGGCAAGGGCGGCTCCGATTTCGATCCTGCCGGCAAATCCGATGCAGAGGTTATGCGTTTCTGCCAGGCCTTCATGTCTGCTCTTTACCGTTACATCGGTCCGGACGTTGACGTACCCGCCGGTGACATGGGCGTAGGCGGAAGGGAAATCGGTTACCTCTTCGGCCAGTACAGAAGGCTCAAAGGCGTATGGGAGAACGGCGTGCTTACCGGCAAAGGCCTCTCCTACGGCGGCTCCCTTATCCGTCCGGAAGCAACCGGCTACGGCGCCATCTACTATCTGTGTGAAGTTCTGAAGCACGAGAACGACTCCATCGAGGGCAAGCGGATCGCCACCAGCGGTTATGGCAACGTGGCCTGGGGCATCATGAAGAAGGCTGCCGAGCTTGGCGCGAAGGTTACCTACTTCTCCGGTCCCGACGGCTATGTACATGATCCCGACGGCGTTATCACCGAAGAAAAGCTGAACTACATCCTGGAGATGCGTGCAACGGATCCCATGCACTGCAAGCCCTACGCCGATCATTTCGGCTGTGAGTTCGTGGAAGGTGCAAAGCCCTGGGGCGCTACTGATGTGGACATCATCATGCCCGCTGCCACCCAGAACGACGTTACCATGGAATCCGCGGAAAAGATTGCCGCTTCCGGCGTGAAGTACTACATCGAAGTAGCCAACATGCCCACCACCAACGATGCGCTGAACTTCCTGCGCGCCCAGAAGCATATGATCGTTGCCCCCTCCAAGGCTGTTAACGCCGGAGGCGTAGGCGTATCTGCCCTGGAAATGTCCCAGAACTCCGAGCGTCTGGTATGGACCGCCGAGGAAGTGGATGCCCAACTGAAGAAGATGATGATCAATATTCACAAGGTCAGCGCGGAAGCTGCCGAGCAATACGGCCTTGGTTACGACCTGGTTGCCGGCGGCAACATTGCCGGTTTCCTCAAAGTTGCAGAAGCCATGCTGGAGCAGGGTTGTTTTTAACATTATCTCTGAACAAAAAACAGGTTTGCCTTTCGGCAAACCTGTTTTTTTTATTGTCCGTTTAACGGCTTATCAGAACAGTCCTCCGAAGGCCAGGAACAGCGGTGCAAATACCACGGATACGATGGTCATCAGCTTGATGAGGATGTTGATGGAGGGGCCTGAGGTATCCTTGAAGGGATCGCCTACGGTATCACCGATAACGGCTGCTGCATGGGCAGGTGAGCCCTTGCCGCCGTGATGGCCGTTCTCGATGTACTTCTTCGCATTGTCCCAGGCGCCGCCGGCGTTGGACATGAAGATGGCCATCAGAACACCGGTTACCAGCGCACCGGCCAGCAGGCCGCCAAGGGCTGTGGGTCCAAGGATAAGGCCTACCACGATGGGTGCTACAATGGCGATAATGCCGGGAAGCATCATCTCATGCAGGGCTGCGGTGGTGGAAATATGTACGCAGGAGGTATAGTCCGGCTTTGCATTTCCTTCCAGGAGTCCCGGAATGCTTCTGAACTGACGTCTTACTTCCTCGATCATCTTGTTGGCCGCCTTGGATACGGAATCCATGGTCAGAGCGGAGAACAGGAAGGGAAGCATGCCGCCGATGAACAGGCCGACGATAACCTTGTAGTCAAGGATGTTGATGGCGTCAATCTTAACTGCCTGTGAGTAGGAAACAAACAGGGCCAGAGCAGTCAGGGCTGCGGAGCCGATGGCAAAGCCTTTACCCATGGCAGCGGTGGTGTTGCCGACCGCATCGAGGGAGTCGGTGATTTCACGGACTTCATCGGGCAGGTAGCTCATCTCGGCGATACCGCCGGCATTGTCGGCGATGGGGCCGTAAGCATCTACTGCAACGGTGATGCCGGTGGTGGAAAGCATGCCGACGGCTGCAAGGGCGATACCGAACAGGCCGGCAAACAGATAGGCAACGATAACGCCTACGGCAATCAGGATGATGGGCACAACGGTGGACATCATACCTACGGACAGGCCGGAAATAACGGTGGTACCGGCACCGGTCTCGGACTGCTGGGCAATCTTCTTGACATACCTGTAATCACCGGAGGTGTAAATCTCGGTAACGATACCGATGATAACACCGACAACCAGACCGGCGATGATCGCGGCTGCGGGCTTGAAGGAGCCCAGCATAACCTTGCTCAGAACAATACTTAAAATTACAACAATAACACTTGCTACATAGGTACCGGTCTTCAGCGCCTTATGGGGGCTGGACTTCTCGTCACCACGCACGAAGAAGGTGCCGATGATGGCGGAAAGGATACCTGCGGCGGCAATGATCAGCGGAAATACTGCACCGGCTGCCTTATATGCCACAATACCCAGGGTAAGAGCGGAAACAATTGCGCCTACGTAGGATTCGAAAAGGTCGGCACCCATGCCGGCTACGTCGCCTACATTGTCGCCTACGTTATCGGCGATAACAGCGGGGTTACGGGGGTCATCCTCGGGAATACCGGCTTCTACCTTACCTACCAGGTCAGCGCCGACGTCGGCAGCCTTGGTATAGATACCGCCGCCTACACGGGAGAACAGGGCTACGGAAGAAGCACCCAGGGAGAATCCGGAAAGTACGTCTACATTACCGGTGAAAATATAAATCAGAGAAGCGCCGAGAAGGCCGAAGCCTACTACACACATACCCATAACCGCACCGCCGGAGAAGGCGATGGAAAGGGCCTTGTTCATGCCGTGATCCTTGGCAGCTGCCGCAGTACGTACATTGGCCTTGGTGGCGGTATTCATGCCGATATAGCCGGCAAGAATGGAGAAAAATGCGCCTACCAGGAAGCAGACGGCGGTCAGCCAGCTGATGCCGAAACCGATCAGCACGAACAAAATAATGATGAAAATAATCAGAATGCGGTACTCCGCTCTTAAGAATGCTCTTGCGCCCTCATGGATGAAGGAAGCGATTTCCTTCATTCTGTCGGTACCCGCATCCTGTTTTCCGACCTTGCGAGTCAGGCCGAAAGCAAAGATAAGGGCAACGACAGCCAGGATGGGAGCAAGATAGATGATGTAATTGTCCATCTCTCTCTTTCCTCTCTTATCCCGAGCATTGCTGCTCTGTTTTTAGCGTCTGTCTATTCTATCACGGCAATTATGAAGTTTCAACATTTTCTTTTCATAATTTCTTAAGTTTTTTCTTCTTATTTATTATAAATAATGCCGGAGATCCGCCTTTTACGCAGGTCTCCGGCATATATTCATCTTCTTTTACGCTTCCGGACTTCCGTCTTTTGCGGAAGCGGCCTTCAGCATGATTTCATTGCTCCTGGCAATGAACTTCGTCATCTGCTCCGCCGTCAGGGGCTGGCTGGAAAGCAGCGCCAGGTCGTAGAGCTGCTCGCAGTAGATGCCGATGCCCTCGTCATCCTTGTGGGCCAGCACATACTGCACCATGGGGTTGCGGCCGTTTAAGACCAGGGTCATGTTCGGTTTGAACATGTCGGCCTTGCCGTAGCGCTTCATGGAATCCGCCAGTCTTCTCTCCCGCTCCAGCATGGTCATCACCGATGCGATGTTGTCATTCTTCAGGTTCCGCACCTGAACCTCCTGCTCCTCCTTGCCCAGGACCTTTTTGAACAGGGCGCTCATGGCCTTGCTTTCATCCCTGCGGTTGTCGGAATCGGAGCGGATGTCCTCAGCGATCTCGGAGTCGATGCGCTCGAAACGGACCTCGGTGTGTTTTCTTTCCACCAGGCCGATATAGCCGGCGTCGATTTCATTGCCCAGGATAACGGCTTCCTTGCCCTGCTCCTTAAACAGGTTGATGTACTGGCTCTGCTGCTGCAGGTCGGAGACATAGTAGAGGGTGTATCTTTCCGCTTCTTCCTTCTCTTCGGCTTTTTCGCCTTCTTCACCCTCTTCCTTCTTCTCCTCTTCGGCTGCGCCGTCGGCCTCTTCCTCTGCCATCTTTTTGGCCTTCGCGTCGCCCTTTTCGATTTCGATGAGCTCCTCCAGGGTCTGGTATTCGTCCTCAATATCCTTGAAGAGGACATAATCCATCATCCTGTCGCAGAATTTCTCGTCCTTCAGGCAGCCGTATTTGATGAAGGGATCGATGCCGTCCCAGTATTTTTCATAATTCTCCCTGTCAGTCTTGCACATGCCGGACAGCTTGTCCGCCACCTTTTTGGAGATGTACTCGGAAATCTTCTGCACAAAGCCGTCGTTCTGCAGGGCGCTCCTGGACACGTTCAGGGGCAGGTCCGGGCAGTCGATGACGCCCTTAAGAAGCAGCAGGTACTGGGGAATCACCTCTTTGATGTTGTCGGCGATAAATACCTGGTTGTTGTACAGCTTGATGCAGCCCTCGATGGATTCATACTGCAGGTCGATGCGCGGGAAATACAGGATGCCCTTCAGGTTGAAGGGATAATCCATGTTCAGGTGGATCCAGAACAGGGGCTCCCGGTAATCCCGGAATACCTTGCGGTAGAATTCCTTATATTCCTCGTCCGTGCAGTCGTTGGGATGCTTCGTCCATAAAGGATGAGTATCGTTTTCCGGCACGGGCCGCTTTTCGATCTTTACCGTATCCTTTGCCGGGGTTTTGAGGACCTGCTCCGTCGTGCCGTCCTCTTTCTTCTCCTCCTCGTACTTCGCGTCGGTATGGATATGCTCCACCACCACGTCGTCTTCCTTAAGCTCGGACTCCTCGATGGTTTCGTATTTCTTTTCCGCGCCCGGATTGGTCAGGTAAATCTCGTAGGGCATGAAGCTGCAGTATTTCTCAATCACCTCACGCACCCTGTATTCGTTGGCAAATTCCAGGGAATCCTCGTTCAGGAACAGGGTAATCTCCGTACCGACGGCCTCCCGGTCACCCTTGCCCATCATGAATTCGGTGCTGCCGTCGCATTCCCAGTGCACCGGCTCTTCCTCTTCCTTAAAGGATTTGGTATCAATATGCACGAAATCCGCAACCATGAAGGCGGAATAAAAGCCCAGGCCGAAATGGCCGATGATCTGGTCCTCGTCGGCCTTGTCTTTGTACTTCTCCATGAAGCTGGCCGCGCCTGAAAAGGCAATCTGGTTAATGTACTCCTGCACCTCGTCGCCGCTCATGCCCAGGCCGTTATCGATGAACTTCAGGGTCTTTTCCTTATCATTGACCACAACCTCAATCCTGGGTTTGTAGTCCTCCGGCAGGCTGGTTTCTCCCGCCGCATCCAGCTTTCTCAGCTTGGTGATGGCGTCACAGCCGTTGGAAATCAGCTCACGGATAAAAATATCCCGGTCGGAATACATCCATTTTTTGATAATCGGAAAAATATTCTCGCTGTTAATCGAAAGATTTCCGTGTTTTTTTCTCATGTCTCGCACGCTCCTTTTATCTTCTATTGTCGGCGGGCAGGCTCAAAAGGCCCTCCCGTTTATTCCCAACGCCTATCTTAGTCCCCTGAAAAGAAAAAGTCAAGAAAAAACCAGCACTCGTTACTATCGAGTGCTGATAATTCCAGATTATTCAATTATATCGATGCAGGCAGATCAAAGCTTTTCCAGGGCTGCCACCACTTCCGGAAATTCCATGCTGTGGGAGGCCTTGACCAGGATGGTTTCCCCGCCGGCAAAAAGCCCGGGAAGAGCCGCAAGAAGGGCCTCCCTGTCAGGGAAATACTTTACGGGAAAGGCAGCTGCCGCCTTCGCGGCCTCCGCCATGGCTTCGGACCGTCTGCCCACGCAGCAAAGCAGGGAAAGGGGCAGGCCGGCGGCAAAGGCGCCGACTTCTTCATGGAAAGCCTTCTCCTTCTCTCCCAGCTCCGCCATGTCCCCGAGAATCGCTGCCCGTTTCCCCTGCGCACTGGCCAGGGAGGTTAGGGAAGCCTTCATGGACATGGGGTTGGCGTTGTAGCAGTCGTCGATGATGGTAAGCCTGCCGGTCTCCACAGTGCGGAAACGGCCGCTGATGCCGGCGTAGTTTCCGATGCCCTCCGCGGTCTCCTGCAGGGTCATGCCCAGCACAAGGCCCGCGGCAACGCCCGCCAGGGCATTGTAAATCATATGCTCACCCGGCGCGGGAACAAACACCTTTACGCTTTCGCCCCCGGCATGGATCCGGCAGCTGCTGCCCGCAAGGCCCGCAGCCTCGATTTCGTCCGCCCAGACGTCTTCTTCAGGGGAAAGGCCGTAAAACACCGGCCGGATGCCGTGAACGTCGGCGATCTTCCCGAGAAGGGCATCGTCTCCGTTGAGGATGACCCTTCCTTTGTCCGTCAGGAAATCAAACATTTCCGATTTGGCCTTCAGAACCCCCTCCCGGTCTCCCAGGAATTCCAGGTGGCAGTCCCCGATGTTGGTCAGGATGCACACGTCCGGCCGGACGATATCCGCCAGCACATGCATTTCCCCGAAATCGGAAATGCCCATTTCCAGGACCGCCAGTTCATGCTCCTTTTCCAGGCGGAAAAGGGTCAGGGGCACGCCGAGTTCATTGTTGAAGTTGCCCTCCGTCTTCAGCAGGTTGTATTTCACGGAAAGCACGGCCGCCGTCATTTCCTTGGTGCTGGTCTTGCCCACGCTGCCGCCGATACCCACCACGGGTATGCCGGCTTTGGCCCTTAAGGCCTTCGCTGTCTGCTGCAGGGCGGTCAGGGTATCCGCCACCACCACCGCCGGGATATCAGCCCGCTCCGGCACACGGCTGCAGAGCACGGCTTCCGCGCCGTTTTCCCTGGCCTTCTCCATGTAGTTATGGCCGTCGGTTTTCTCACCTTTGACAGCCGCAAAGAGACAGCCGCTTTTTGCTTCGCGGCTGTCTGTCGTAATCGCATGTATTGCAATCCCTTCGGGATTGTCCGTGCCGGTGATTCTGCCGCCGCAGAAACCGGCCAGTTCCTTTAACGTTAAAGTAATCAATGTTATTAACCTTCGGTTCCGAGTAATTTTTCACACAGGGTGGGGAAATCGATGCCGAGAACCGCCGCCTCCTGGGGAATCAGGCTGGTGGGCGTCATGCCGGGAAGGGTGTTGGCCTCCAGGCAGTAGATTTCTCCCCGTTCGTCCATCATGAAGTCCAGGCGGCAGTAGCCGGTGATGCCCAGGGCTTCCGCCCCCTTCTCCGCCATCCGCTGCATGGCCGCCGTTCTCTCCACGGAAATATCCGCGGGACAGGTTTCCACGGTGGCGCCGGCCTTGTACTTGTTCTCGTAATCGTAAAAGCCTTCCTTCGGCGCGATTTCGATGACGGGATAGGCCCTGCCGTCCACCACCGCCACGGAAAATTCCCGGCCGACGATGTAACGTTCCACGATGACCGTATCCTCGTAGTAAAAGGCTGCTTCCAGCGCCTTCTCGTACTCCTCATCCGTATAGGCAATGTTGGTGCCCACGGAGGAGCCGCCGCAGCAGGGCTTCACGATAACCGGCAGGTGAAGCTTCAGATAGTCCAGGGATTTGTCCGGGCTGTTCTTGAAAAGCAGTCCGCCCTTGGGCGTGGACACCCCGTTCTGCCGGAACAGCTGCTTGGTCATGTGCTTGTCCATGGCCAGGGCGCTGCTCAGATAGTCTGTGCCTGTATACCGGATGCCGAACAGGTCAAAAGCCGCCTGCACCCTTCCGTCTTCTCCGTTGCTGCCGTGCAGGGCCAGGAAAACCTTGTCCGCCTTTCTGCACAGGTCCAGCACATTCGGACCGAAAAACTCTTTTCTTTTCAGTTTTTCCACGGAAACCACCGCACTGTCGGCCCGCATGATTGCCGCTGCCGCATCCACGTCCTGGATTTCCGTAAAAGCCTTACCCGCTTCCTCATCGCTGCAGCCGAAGAACACGTCCAGAAGAAAGGTCTCGTGTCCCCTGCCCTGCAGCGCTTTGGCTACTTCTGTTCCGGACACAATGGAGACGTCCCTCTCCGTGCTTGTGCCGGCTGCTAAAACCAAAACCTTCATAGCTGCTTCCTTTCGCCCGAATCCGGGCTTCCAAGATTTATTCTCTTTCTGAAAGGATTTTACCAATACTTACCAGCTTTACGCAAGTAGTAAATACATTTAAAGCTTTTTCCAGGTCCTCAATCTCCGGAAGGCTGGGCGCAATACGGATATTTGTGTCCAGGGGATCCACATGATAGGGGAAGGCGGAGCCTGCCGGCGTCAGGATAAGGCCGGCCTCCTTCGCCATCTGCACGATCTCCTTCGCGCAGCCTTCATTGGCCTCAAAGGAGACAAAATACCCGCCCCGGGGATTGATCCAGCTGCCTGTACCGGTTCCGCCGAGCTCCCTTGTCAGCACGTCGTCCACCAGCTTGAATTTCGGGCGGAGCAGCTCTGCATGCTTTTTCATGTGCTCCAGCATGCCGTCGAAGTTGCCGAAGAACTTCACGTGGCGCAGCTGGTTGATTTTGTCGTGGCTGATGGTCTGGTACTTCATGTGGCCCTTGATGTCCTCCAGGTTCCTCTTGGAGGCGGCAATGGCTGAGATACCCGCGCCGGCATAGCTGACCTTGGAGGTGGAGCAGAATTCGTAGACCATGTCCTCGTTGCCGTATTTCGCGCATTCGGTGAAAATCTCCGGCAGGTAATCCCGCTCATCCGGCTCATACAGGCTGTGGATGACGTAGGCATTGTCCCAGAAAATACGGAAATCCGAGGCCGCCGGCTTCAGTCTGGCAAAGCGGTCCACGGTTTCCCTGGAATAGGTAATGCCCTGGGGATTGGAATACTTGGGCACGCACCACATCCCCTTAACCGTGGTGTCGTTGTTTACATAATATTCCACCATGTCCATATCCGGGCCGGTGGGCAGCATGGGAATGTTGATCATTTCCACGCCGAAATATTCGGTAATGGAAAAATGCCGGTCGTAACCGGGCACCGGGCAGAGGAAACGTACCTTGGAGTTGAAATCCCAGGGGGCATTGCCGCAGATACCGTGGGTGAAGGCCCTGGCCACGTTGTCGAACATGATGGTCAGGCTGGCATTGCCCAGGACGATGACGTTGTCCGCGGGAACGCCCATCATGTCTCCCATCAGCCTTCTGGCCTCCGGGGTACCCTCCATCTCGCCGTAGTTCCGGCAGTCCAGGCCGTTCTCGTCGATGCAGTCCCGATTATCCTTCAGTGAATTCAGCATGCCGTCGGAGAGATCCAGCTGGGCCTTGGAGGGCTTGCCTCTGGACATGTCCAGCTTCATGCCTTCCGCCTTGATCTGCTCGTATTTCTGCCGGAGTTCTTCCTGCAGGGCTTTCAGTTCCTCATTGCTTCTTTTTGCGTACGCTTCCATAGTAACTCCTTATTTCTCATGCGTTTGTATATCAGGGAACCCATCGGCCGCAGGCCCCGCAGGGCAGCACCAGATGATTGGAGGAAACCGGCAGGCCGATTTCATCCGCGGTGGGATTTCCTCCCAGATCCGAAAAGACGGAGGAAATCAGGTAGGTAAGCACCGCCGGCGCCAGGCCGGTGGTGTAGGAATTAATCACCAGGAACAGGGGATTGTCGGAAACCAGCTGCCGGACAAGAAGAAGAAATTCGTAAATGGAGTCCTCCATCTTCCAAATTTCACCCTTCGGCCCCCTGCCGTAGGAGGGCGGGTCCATGACAATGGCGTCGTAGGTATTGCCCCGGCGGATCTCCCGCTCCACAAATTTTTTGCAGTCATCCACGAGCCACCGGATGGGCCGCTCGGAAAGGCCGCTTGCCGCGGCATTCTCCTTCGCCCAGGACACCATGCCCTTTGAGGCGTCCACGTGGGTCACTGCTGCCCCGGCCTGAGCCATTGCCAGGGTGGCGCCGCCGGTATAGGCAAAAAGATTCAGGGCCTTGACGGGCCGGCCGGCGTTTTTGATTTTATCCGCCATCCAGTCCCAGTTGGCTGCCTGCTCCGGGAACAGGCCTGTATGCTTGAAGCTGAAGGGCTTCAGAAGGAAGGTCAGGCTCTTGTATTGAATACTCCACTGCTCGGGAAGGCTGAAAAACTCCCATTCTCCCCCGCCCTTTGCGCTTCTGTGGTACACCGCATCCGGCTTCGTCCACAGGGTGTGCTTCTTCGGGGTTTTCCAGATCACCTGGGGATCCGGCCTTACCAGAATGTATTTTCCCCAGCGTTCCAGCTTCTCTCCGCCGGAGGTATCGATGACTTCATAATCCTGCCAGCTGTCGGCAATAATCATTTTCCGATCCGTCCTTGTCCGTATTTTCGCTTCCTTACTTGTGTTTTTCCCGGAAAAAGGATAATTTTTGAAAGAAATATTTATTATTCCGTCATTTTTCCTGTCTCCGGCTGTTTTAAAAACAGTTATACTGAATTTAATACGCTTTGTCAATTCATTTTTTAAGAAATAAAAAAGAAAGCCGGAAGCTTTCGCCTCCGGCTTTCCTACCTTATATTTATTTATGATTCTTATACCAGTCTCTGCCGTATTCGTCATAGACCTTTTTCACCAGCTGCATCTTCCGGTCAAATACCGGTTCACCCGCAGAGCCCACCACAACGGCCATGTAGCAGAAGCCGCCGTTCGGCGCCATGTCGTCGATATACTTCTTTAAGGCGGCCTCCAGCTCCTCATCCGGCGTATCCGGATAGGAAATCGGTCCCTGGTTGTCCCAGCCGCCGGCGATGGTCAGCTTGCCCTGGTATTTCTTCTTGATGCCGAGGATATCGTTGCTGGTCTGGGCAGGCTCCCAGATGCATACGCCCATATCCAGCCAGTCATCGATGAAGGTTCCGGCCTTGCCGCAGTCATGCATGCCGATCTTCAGGCCGGCATCCCTGGCCAGGTCCGCTTCCCGTTTTGCGAAGGGCTTTACCAGCTCCTCATACACGTCATTGGAGATGAACGGGAAGTCGTTCGCCGCCGTATCATCCGCCAGCTCATAGATATCGCCGTGGAAGTATTTCAGCAGGCCCTTTTCCCTGGCGATATAATAGTCGCTCAGGTACTCGAACAGGGCGTAAACCTCTTCCGGCTCCTCGATCATGGCCATCAGGCCGTTGGCAAAGCCCATGAAGTTCATCAGGGTCATGAAATAGCCGCCGTTGTGCAGGATAACCGGGTTGTGCTCCCAGTCCTTGCCCTTCAGGGCCTCTGCTGCCAGGCGTTCAAAATCCCAATCCGATACATCCGGGGCTTTAATGACATCTCTCCATTTGGTGATGTCCTCCAGAAGGATTCTTCCGGGTACCGGCATCATGCCGCCCATGGAGGCCTCCGTGGTGGTCAGCTCCACGCCGAATTCATCCATGGCATAACCGTCAGCGCTTTTCTTTCCGGTCTCAAAGGGAAGTCCGCAGCCCCAGCCCCAGAAATCATACATGGGCAGATACTCCGGCTCCTGTCCGTCAAGAATCCGCAGAAGATTCTCTTTTTCACTCAGCTTGTACATTGTTCTTCTCCTTATTCTTCTGTACAAAAAACAGTTCCTGCTGCATATCATTGTATCCCATTCAAATGCAATTTACAACGGCTCTTTGCATTATTTTGCAATATACAAAATATTTTTGATGAAATATAACAAAGAAATGAAAAATCAGCCTCTGTATATTTGTGCATAGAAAGTGTGCGTAAAGGAGTCTTAACGATATGCCGAAGAATCTGCGTCTGACCTTCGTGTTCAATCTTCTCATAACGGTACTGGTTATCGCCGGCATGGTGATCATCTTCACCCGGACCGGCCGGAGCGGCATCCTTCTGTCCGGCGGCTGGCTGAGCCTGCGGTACTATACCACCCTCTCCAACGTCTTCTGCGGGCTGACCGGCCTGCTTACCTGCATCCGGATCCTCCGCTCCGGCAGGATTACCCGGCCGCTGTTTGCCGGTAAGCTCATGACCGCCGCGGCCACGGGCCTTACCTTCCTGGTGGTGCTGCTGTTTTTCGGTCCTCTGTACGGCCTGCGGTTCATGTACATGGGCTCGAACTTTCTCTTCCACCTGGTGGTGCCCCTGCTGGCGCTTGTGGATTTCTTCCTGCTGGCCTTCCCGGACGGACAGAAAATCCCCTTCCGCTTCACCCTGCTGGCGGCCGTTCCCACCGTGGTCTACGGGGCCTGCTACGCCGTGAACCTGTTTGTCAACGGCATCGGCGAATGGCCCTACAGCAATGACTGGTACGGCTTTGTAAACTGGGGCTACCCCGTCGGCTTTACCATCTTCGGCTGCTTCGTCCTGGTGACCTGGCTGTTTTCCTGCCTGCTGCGGGGCGTCAACCATCTTGTACATAAAAAAAGGACCTCTTAAGGTCCTTTTTCTTTGCCGGTCAAAGCCAGCCGATTTTTTTCAGCTTATCCTCCGGCACCCAGAAGGTTTCGGAGGTTTCCGCCACCCTTATCCGGCAGCAGCCGTTTCGGGTATCCACAACGACACCCTCCAGGTACATTCCGCCCAGGTCAACGGTATCAAAGATATCGCCCATGAAGGACACCCTGTCCCCGTATCTGAACCTGGAAGCGGGTTCTCTTCTTTCTTCGAAAAATACCGGGACAGAGCCCTGCTGTCTTTCCGCAGCCTGTTTTTTTACATCCCGGCGCCTTTCGAACCAGCTCTGCTTCTTTTTACTCTTTTTCCGAAGCTCGGCAGCCGTCTGGGCATCCAGCAACCTGCCCAGATTCTTTATATTCCTTTCGGTAAAGACCGAATCCGACTGCAGGGCTGCCCTGCTGACGAGCTCTGGCCCCAGACCAAAGCCAACCTCCTCCAGCTGCTCCGGCGTAAAGGAAAAGCCTTTTTCCAGAAAACGCGTCACCAGATGTGCCAGCGGCGCATTCCAGGTGGCTTCCTCGAGTTTCAGGAAGACGTCCCAGGTCAGGTTTCCCGGCTCGGAAAGAACCTCATCAATGAGAAGGCAGGCGGTAGGATCGTCCGCATACTCCAGCAGCTCCAGCACATCCGACAGGGTTAAATGCACGCCTTTTTTCAGGGAATCCCGGATGGCAAAACTGATTTCCCCGATGTCAAAATTGTCCAGTTCCCGCAGATTCTCCCCCTGCAGCACCATACCGGAAGCCAGGGCACGATACAGAAGGCGCTTTCCCGGCTCCTCGTCCAGCCAGGAAAAACACTCCAGCAACTCCTCCGCCGAACCGAAATCCGTCAGGGCCTCCACGGACTTTAAAGCCTTGTCTTCCTCCCAGTCGTAGCAGTGGTCATAAAAATATTTCCACTTCATTTTTCCTGCTTCTCCCTGTCCTGCAGGCCGAACATGGACTGCGGAATATGGCAGTAGCCGCCGGGATTCTTTTCCAGGTATTTCTGATGGTATTCCTCTGCGGAGAAAAAGTTCGAAAGCGGTGCAAGCTCTACCGCAAGCTTTGCGCCGGCCTTTTCCTCCTCCGCCCTGTAGACGGCTTCGATCTCCGGAAGCTGGGAGGCCTCCGTATAATAAATGCCGGTACGGTACTGGATGCCGGTATCATGCCCCTGCCGGTTCACGGACAGCGGGTCGATAACCATAAAATAATACCCGAGCAGCTTCGTCAGGGAGATCTTCTCTTCCTCATAGACGATTTTAACCGTCTCTGCATGTCCGCTGTTATTGCAGACCTCCTGATAGCTGGGCGCCTTATCCGGTCCGTTGGCATAGCCTGCTTTAGTGGACAGCACACCGTCAAACTGGTCAAAAAACCTCTGTACGCCCCAGAAGCAGCCTCCGGCCAGATATATCGTTTTCATATCAGTTCTCCTTTGCTTTTTAAATCAGGCATCTTTCCGGGTAACAATTTTACATTTTAACACCGGCCAATCCCTTTTGCTTACATATTCATATCATTCTCATCATGACAGGGTATTTCTCTCTTCATCTTATTCTGATTTTACCATCATTACCGCTTTCCCGCTACCGGTCTTTTGTTTTCCGGTTATCTTTAAGATAAATATAAAAGGAACCGCCTTTCCGCGATTCCTTTATACCAAAGTGGCAGGATTTGATAAGCGTCAGCATGAACCAGACTTATGGCAGCAGACCTGCGGGAAATGCAGGAAAATCAATAGGTTTCAGAGCTTTGGATCGACAAACCGGGATTTAACGATTGTACTTTGCGCCAGCAGTAATTAACATGGCTAATCCCACTACAAAGCAAACAGCAAAACATAGAAAACTGTAAGC
>CADBNF010000024.1 GCA_902796005.1 uncultured Lachnospiraceae bacterium
CCAAGGCTTTCAACATGACAGATATGTCCATAAGCCACCTCTTTGATTAAGGGATGACTTAATTATAAAGCATTCCTTTGATTAAGTAAATGCTTAATTAGTTATTCTCGATAGTTTATGATCTCATGAAAACGCGCAGCTCGCACGAAGTGTGATCTCTGGGTTTGGGAGGTGTTCCCAACGAGCCGGTGCAGAAATTGGCACAGCAGGACGTTGACGCCAAAAACCGTCAACGTGTTTTGGATGGATTGAAAGCATAAAAGTGTGTTGGTACAATAACATCGGTCCTGAAAAGGATCATTTTGGGGAATCAGGTTTACCTGATTCGTTGATCGGTTCCCGGACCTTAAGATCACCGGGTTCCGATATGGTATCTGTCCAGTAAGACGGATACGGTTAGGCTGCATCAGGGCCGTCAACAAGGCCAAAGGGAAACGCAGTGAGCATCTGAACGGACGCCCACCATTCGGATATATCAAAGATCCAGCGAATCCGAAACAGTGGATCGTCGATGAAGAAGCCGCCAAGGTGGTCAAACACATCTTTGAGCTTTGTATGGAAGGCCGGGGACCGATGCAGATCGCAAAGCAGCTTCGGGAAGGCAAGGCGTTCATGGGCATCCTAGGGGAAGTGAAGTATAATAAAAAAGTACTGTAATGAAAAAATAAGCCCGGAAATGCAGGTTTCCGGGTTTATTGCACCTGTCGGAGAAAACTGGCGGGCGTATATGGAGAGCCATCCGGACGTGGAAATGTACGCCTTTGACGGTGCCCACGCTTCCGTACACGGTTCGGATTTCGCGGCCGGATATATCTGGGAAACCATCAAAAATGTTTTACATTTCCCAGGGGCCATATTATAATCAGGCACGAAGAAAAAACAAGAAGGCAGAATATTCTTCGCCACTATAAAAAATATAGTAATGGAGCGCTGCAATGGCTAAGAAACCTTTACCGAAAGAAGAAAATATTTATGAAACAGAGTGCCCCATCCTTTATGCGATGGAGCTCATCGGACAGAAATGGAAGCTTCCGATTCTGTGGTATATTGCAGACGCCGAAAACCAGACACTTCGTTATCGCGAGCTGGAGCGGAAGGTTGTCGGTATTACGGCAACCATGCTGACGAAGTGCCTAAGGGAGCTGGAGCAGGACAGATTCATCACCAGAAAACAGTACAGTACGATTCCGCCGGCGGTGGAGTATTCACTTGCAGACAGGGGAAAGACCCTTATCCCGGCACTGGAGTCCGTTTATCAGTGGGCAGACGAGCAGATGAAGAAGGAATGACAGTAAAATGGGCCTGATGAGAGCAAATGCCATAGAAATCACAGCGGTGCCGGAAAACCTTGAAACGGCGGCGTCCTTTATCGAAAACAAGCTTAAACGAAGCAATATCAGCGGGGAAATTAAGTCGGAAACGCTGATGGTATTCGAAGCGCTGTTTCGAAACCTCCTTCGGCAGGATTACGATAAAGAGACGATACTAAGGATTAAAACAACAAACAAATTCGGCGAAATTGATATCAGTCTCGGCTTTGAAGGAAAGCCCTACGTCGCTATCCTGGAAGAAACCGATGCGCAGTCGGAGGATGACCGTATCCTTAAGGAATACGAGGACAAATTCGATTACCGCTACCAGCGCCGGTACAATTCCATTCATATCGCGGTAAAAAGAAGCTTCCAGACGACCCTGTTTGTCAGCTTTGCCTCGATCCTTGCGGCGATCCTGGTATATATTCCCATCAATGCCCATGTAGGCATGGACACGCAGATAATGCTGGGAGAAGAGGTTGTTTTTCCGCTGGTAAAGCTGTTTGCCAACGCGATGCTGATGGTCGGCGCGCCGATGACGTTCTTTTCTCTTTTGAAAAATCTGACGGATATCTACGTCATATCCGAAAGAAATTCCGCCGGGCGCAGACTGCAGATCAAAACGATCATCACCTCCGTGATAGCGGTCGTTCTGGCCATTGCAGCCGGCCTTATCATTGCGGAAATTCTGAACGCGAATCTCGGTATTCTTGCAGGATACGGCGGTCTTGAGGCGAAGCCCTCCATACGGGAGCTTATTGAATCCCTGGTGCCCTCAGATATATTTACACCCTTCGTAACGATTATGCCCTTCCCGCTGATTATTGTCGCGCTCATAATCACCTATGCTTTCTGCTCTCTCGGAAAATATTTTGACGCGATGAAAAAGGCGGTGGAAGTGTGTTATACGCTGTTTTCCAGGATGCTGCATGCCGTCATGTTTGCCTTTCCGTTTTTCAGCTTCCTGGCAATGCTGTATCCGCTTCTGGGAAGCGGCTTCGAAATCCTGAAGGTCATCCTGTACATTATTGCCCTTTCCGCAGTAAGCCTTGTGATACCGGCGGCCTTTTACCTGATCCGCCTTCTGGCAGGCGGCGTGAAGCTGGGACCGTTTTTAAAACATCTTCCGGCTTTTCTGAAGGAAAATTATAAGATCGGTTCCGCCATCGATGCGGTTCCCTTCAATATCCGTTTTTGCGTAAAGAACTATAAGATGGACCGAAAACGGATTTCGGACAAATTTACCATCCTGGCCCAGCTTAACCTGGACGGAAACTGCTATCTCATCATGCTGATGGGAATGCTGTTCATCTTTATGATGGTACCGAAGGCCTCCTGGTACCACGTGATCGTCATTGCTATCATGGTCGTATTCCTTTCCTTCGGCGCGCCGAATCAGCCGGGTTCCATACTGATCGGAACGCTGATTATCGCTTTGTTCCTGAAGGCGGACGTGCTGATTCCGACGGCGGTTTACCTGGAGGTGTTTTTCGGCGCAATACAGAATCTGATAAATGTAACAGGCGATCTGGTTACGGTAGCCATAGAAGAAAAACAGGTGCTGTATTATGCGGAACAACTTAAAAAATAACGGATTATGGAGGAAAAATGAGAAAAACAGGCATCATTGTATTCGGCCTTATGGCCGCGCTGCTTCTGTACGGCTGCAGCAAAGAGACAAAACCCACGGTTCAGTATGTGCCCTCGGCGGTTCACCAGGTGAACGGAAGACAGGGTGTATGTACGGAAAACGGCTGTTACTGGGTCAGCGGCTCCACCACACTGACAAAATATGACAGTGACTGGAATGTCGTTGCGGAAAACACGGAGCCTTTTGAAGGCTATTCCCTGGAGGTCAACCATATCGGCGACATTGATGTGTACAACAACGAGCTGTACCTGGGCGTGGAATACTTTATGGATGGCGAAGGAAAAAACATCCAGGTCGCAGTCTATGACGGCGATACGCTGAAGCTTAAACGGGTATTTCCCTTCCGGGCCGACACCGGCCAGCTGGAGTGCAGCGGCATCGCTGTGGATCCGGATTCCAAAACGGTCTATATGACCTCCTGGATCGATGACGCGTCCAGCGAGTATCTGTATATGTATGATCTTGATACGGGAGATTATCAGGGAAAGCTTAAGATGGAGCCGGCACCAAAATGGATACAGGGCATCGCTTATTATAAGGGAAACCTGTATGTGACAAGCGATGACGGCGATGCGGAGGAGGATGCACCGGACAATATGTACCGGATAACGGTGTCTGAAGACAGGAAAACCGGCCGGGTCACGCTGGAAAAGACCTTTGATGACGTGACCCGGCAGGGCGAAATAGAAGGCCTGACGTTCAAAGAGGATACGGCGCAGTTCCTGCTTCTCTACAACAGAGGCGCTAGAATCATAGCCGGGATGCCCTCCGGTTTTTATGAAGGCTATACGGAAGAAATACACGAAGTCTTTGTGTATGATATCACCGAAAACAACTGACTGTCGGCAGCGTCCAGGTGGTGCAGCCGAAGGATGAAAGCATCATTACCGACGGCGTGGAGGCGGGAGATCTGAATATGCCTGCCATAGGAGGCCTTGAGGACAAAGAGGGAAATATTCTTACCGGATATCGGTATTATACCTCCTTTACCGTAGCCGGAAATGCCCAGACAAACGACAGAACCTGGATCAACCTCTGCGGTACAAAGCCGCTGGGTCAGGAAAATATTCTCGCAGAGAAAACCCCGGAGGAAGAAGCGGCCTTTTACAACGCCCTGGTCGGGGACGTGGTTATCACCTGTACGGTGGAATATACCGACGGCAGTGTACAGACCGCACAGATCGGTCTGACCGGACGGACAGCCACCTACGGAGAACTCGGAATTGCCGAAACCGCGGAGTGGGAGAATTACGAAGATGCGTTTATTGTCTATGAGATGAAGTAAGGTGTGAAATGTGAATGTCACACCTCCCCTGACAGCCCCCTGTCAGGGGATTTTTTATATATGTTTTGCCGCGGCAGGAAAATCATAGTATAATAGATTTGACCGGAAAACGGTTCAGGAGGTATTTCCATGCAGGAGCTGAAGTGTAAAAAATGCGGCGGTCCTTTGATTCTTATCGAAGGAGAGAATATTGCGGAATGTGAATACTGCGGAACCCGTCAGGCTGTCAAAATGATACCCGGTACCGGAAGCGTGGATGCGGAAGCAGCGGGGCATACACCTGCCGGGCAGAGCATGGAAAAGCTTCTGAAAAGGCTCGTCATTTCGCTGGAGGACGGCCAGTGGGCGAAGGCCAGGGAACTGGCGGATGCTATTCTGGATGCGGATCCGGAATCCGCGGAGGGGTATCTGGGCATGTATATGGCGGCGAATTTCCTGCGGAACCGGGAAATGATGGCGGAAGCCTTTCTTTCCGGAAAAGTAAGGGCGGATGCCCGTTTCGACCGCTTCCGTATGTATGCCAAAGGAGCGGATGCCGCCTGGATTTCCGGCCTCGTGGAAAAAAAGCGCGCTGCCGATGAAGAAAGGGAACAGGCGCAGAATCAGGCTGAGGCAGCCGCTGAAGAGGAAAGAAGAGCGAAAGAGGAAGAATTCCGAAGAGAAAAGGAGCGGCTTGACGCTTTAAGAGAAAAGAGAAAGGGAACGGAAGGAATGCTGGCCTTCCTGTACGGCCGCATCTGCGCGGTGGATAACCGGGGAAAGGTGCTGGTAAGCAGGGAAACGGAAAAAGAACCCCTGCCGCAAAACGCAAAAGAGGCGGAAGACTGGGAAAACATCATCGCGCTGGCGGAAAATTCCTGCGCGGACGATGCAGTCCTTGCAGCCCTGCGCAATGACGGAACGGTGGTGTTTGCCGAGAGGAAGGATGGCATAAGCAATCTGCGCTGGACAAAGGTTTCAGAGTGGAAGGGCATCAAAGTGCTCCGGGCATCCGGGTATGCTGCCTTCGGCAACGATGAATACCGGCTGTACGGCCTGACGGAAGAGGGAACCTGGCTGTCTGCAAACAGAAGTCCGTCAGCGGGTTTCAGACCGGACCCGCCGGAGGCGGAAACTTTCTTCCTTTCAGAGCGGTTTGAGGATACCGGCGAAATCATCATTCAGGAAGACGGAAAGCGGTATATGAAGACAGACAGCGGATTTGTCAGGACAAACGGGAGCTTTCCGGACCAGGACTGGCAGGGTATTGTCTCGGTTTCCGTAAGGTATGCCCTGCTTGCTGCCGTGAAGGAGGACGGTACCGTTTTGGTGGACTGCTGCGGTTACAAACCTTCTGATACAGACCGGAAAACGGCCGAATATGTACACGCAGGCCTGAAGCGGCACCGGGCGGACTGGAGCAATATCATTGCGGTGAAGATAGGAAACAACGCCATTTACGGTGTAACCGCCCGGGGAAGGCTCGTCTGCCAGGCTTTTCGTAAGTCCGAAGGCCGGACGGAGGAGGAAGAAAACAGCCGCCTTCTGGGCACGGCAAAAAACTGGAAGCTGTTTGACCATCCGGACGGTATTATCCGGGAGCGGAATCTGGGCATCATACAATCCGGATTGGAGAAAATCGAAGAACGCCGGAAACAGCAGCTGAAGGAAGCGGAAACAAAAGTTCGCTCTCTGCAGAAGGAAAGACACGCCCTCTGGGGACCTTTCAGCCGGAAAAAACGGGAAGAGGTGGAGGAATCCCTCAGATACTGGGAAAGTGTGGTGAAAACCCTGCGGGAAACCGACATAGGGTAACAGGCAGCAGAAGGAAGAAAATACACGGAAATTAAGAAAAATAATTATAAAAAAGCAGAAAAGAAGGAGGTACGTATGAACAGGTTACAGGGTAAAGTCGCCGTGATTACCGGCGCAAGCTCGGGCTTCGGCAGAGCCACGGCAAAATTGTTTGCAAAGGAAGGTGCGAAGGTTGTCTGCTCGGACATCCGTCCGGATATGGATCCGGACAATTTCGACGAGGACAAGGTTCCGACCCACGAGGCCATCATCCGGGACGGCGGGGAAGCCGTATTCATTCCCTGCGATATTGCGGAGCAGGACCAGGTGAAGAATCTGTTTGAAAAGGCGGTGGAGGCCTTCGGGCACATCGACATTCTCTTTGCCAATGCGGGTATTTTCCGGGCCGGCGTGGTAACGCACCGCCAGCCCATCGAATGGCTGGACGATATTTACCGGATCAATATCCGGGGCACCTACATGTGCTGCCAGGAGGCGATTAAGCAGTTCCTTAAGCAGAAGACCAAGGCATCGATTGTTATCACCTGCTCTACCTCCAACCTGAATCCATATCCCATCCAGGCACCCTACAGCATGTCCAAGGCCGCAGAGGCCATGCTGGTCAGGACCCTGGCCATCGAATACGGCCGCATGGGCATCACCACCAACGGCATCTGCCCGGCGTCCTCCAAAACCGCGCTTCTCATTAATAACTTCAAGGACGATACCATCCGGGAACGCGTCAACTGCCGGATTCCGGTGGGAAGATGGGGAGAGGCAAGCGATGCGGCAAATGCAGCCCTGTTCCTGGCGGAGCCCGCTTCCGATTTCATCAACGGCGCGCTGCTTCCGGTGGACGGCGGCGATACAAATACCGTAGGCATATTCCCGGAATATCCGATGGAATAACCCTTTTACCGAAGAACGACTGAGGAGGAAGCTATGGGAAGACTGGAAGGAAAAGTGGCGCTGGTTACCGGCGCGAGAAGCGGGCTCGGGCGTGTGATCGCCGCCGGCCTTGCCGCCGAAGGGGCGAAGGTCGTGGCAGCAGGCCGCAGGGACCTGTCCCCGAAGGAGACGGAAAGCTATCATCCGGGTATCGGAACGGTGGAACTGATTACGCAGCAGGGCGGAACCGCCGTGGGAACCCTTTGCGACGTGCGCAATGCCGACGAGGTGGAGGCAATGGTCCGGTTTACCGTGGAAACCTACGGCAGGCTGGATATTGCCGTCAACAATGCGGGTGCATTTACCAGCCTGAAGCGGATTGACGAAATGGAGGAAAATGACTGGGATTTCACCATGAACGTGAACGCCAGGGGCGTATTTAACTGCTGCCAGGCGGAGGTCAGGCAGTTCCTGAAGCAGAAAAGCGGCGGCTCCATCATCAATGTCAGCTCCGTGGGCGGCCTGGTGGCCCTGCCCCTGGAAACCGTGTACTGCGCCTCCAAGGCAGCCATCGTGAACATTACCCGGTCCGTTGCCCTGGACTATGCAAGAGAGGGCATCCGGGTGAACGCCCTTGCGCCGAATTTCGCGCTGACGGGCCTGACCTATAACAGCTATCACAACGAGGAAAGAAGGAAGAAGATAGAAGACCTTACCCCCATGGGCAGGTGGATGGACGTGGAGGAAATCATCGGCCCGGCGGTATTCCTCGCCAGTGACGAATCCTCCTACATCACCGGGATTACCATCCCCGTGGACGGCGGCTATACGATTAAATAAAGGAGGATGCGAAGCATACAGTTTATGGTTAAAGCCTGTGACGGCGAAGGGAAGCTGGACGAATATCTTAAGAATGAACCCTACGTGGTGGAACAGGTCTGGGAGACCATCGAGATCGAGCCGATGAATGCGGCCATTGTCAACGGAGAATTCCGGAAATAACCGGGAATAAAAAACGGTTTTGCCTGTAAAAAGGCAAAACTGTTTTTTTTTGCTGCTGAATATGCAGGCTATGCCGTTTTTCATGGCGGCGCAGTAGTCGGTAATATACTGCTTGGCCTGGACAGTATCGGCCATGTCGGCCGGGCAAATGAACGCTTTTCTTCCGTTCCTGCGGGTGGTATAATAATAGAACTTGGGAGGCAGGAAGAATGAGCGGAACAGGGGCAGAGCTTTACTATGAACAGACCGTCCCGGCTGTGTTTGTACGCAGGCTGAACCGGTTTGTGGCAGAGGTGCGCCTGGAGGGCAGGACGGAAAAAGTGCATGTAAAAAATACCGGACGGCTGGCGGAGCTTCTGGTGCCGGAGGCGGCGGTTACGCTGCAGAAGGCGACTGCCGCGGAGCGGAAAACGGCCTATGACCTGATTTCCGTCTATAAACCGGGCCTTGCCTGGGTAAATATTGACAGCCTGGCGCCGAATGAACTGATGAAGCGCTATCTTGCCGGGCTGGATTTTGATGTGGTGAAGCCGGAAGTTACGTATGGGAATTCCCGGTTTGATTTTTACATGGAAAGACAGCAGGAGAAATACCTGACGGAGGTCAAGGGCTGCACCCTGGCATCGGAGGAGGAAGCGGAAACCGGCCTCTTTCCGGATGCGCCGACCCTGCGCGGAGTAAAGCATCTGGAGGAGCTGGCGGCAGCGGCGAAGGAAGGCTTTCACTGCGAGATCGCCTTCGTCATCCAGATGAACGGCATTTACCGGGTCCTGCCCAATGTAAAAACCCAGCCGGCCTTCGCCGAAGCCCTTGAAATGGCTGCCTCTGCCGGGGTGAAAACCGCCTTTTATGCCTGTCAGGTGGAGGCGGACCGGATCCGGATAACCGGTGTAAGGTAAAGGGGCCGGGATTTCCGGCACTGTGAAATACTGCTGCAGCAGACTTTTAAAAAGGAGAAACAATGACCAACAAAGAAATCTACAAAAGGACGCTGGTATTTTCCGTCAGGGCCTTTATCCTGGAACTCATCGGCGTGATTTTGCTGGCCGGGCTGCCGGTGGCGGGCTTTTTCCTGACGAAAAACACCGAGACACAGGGGGGTATCGGCCTGTTAATCGGCCTTGTTATCGGTATCATCGTGCTGGCTGTGATTGCCCGCTTTACGGCTTACCAGTACAAGGCCGCCCAGGTGGCGATGATGACCCGGGGCATAACGGAGAATTATCTGCCGGATGATATCGTGGCAGCGGGCCGGCAGGAGGTAAAGGAACGGTTTGTCACCGTTGCATTGTATTTTATGCTGACCGCAGGTATCCGGGCCCTGTTCAACAAGCTCTCTGCAGCCATCAGCGGTGTCGGCCGGGCTGTCGGCGGCGACAAGGGCGGTACGGTGGGCTCCGTAATCGGTGCGGTGATCCAGACCATCGTCCGCTACTTATGCACCTGCTGCCTTGGCTGGGTATTCTACCGGAAGGGGCAGAATGCCTTCAAGGCCACCTGCGAAGGCGCGGTGATTTTCTTTAAGCACGGAAAGACCTTTGCAAAGAACATGGGCCGCGTTTTCGGTATCGGCGCCCTGTCCTTTGTGCCGATTGTGGGCGGTATTACGGCGATATTCTATTTTGTATTTGCCCCCTATTCCCGCTTTTTTGCACAGCTGGCGGAAAGCTTCAGGGATTCCGAGCAGGCCTACCTGTCGGATCCGAAGGTGCTGATGATTGTCTGCGCGTTTGTGATCGGCGTCATCATCTGGGCGATTATCCACTCCACCTTTATCTATCCTTTTGTTCTGGTGGGTGTCCTTCGCAATTATCTGGATTCCGGCATCCGGGACATCCCGGCGGAATCCTCCTTCGACAGTATCTACGGACGGTCCAGAAAGTTTGACCGCCTGCGGGAAAAATTTGAATAAGCATTTCCCGGAAAACACATCGCGTAAAGACAAAACCTAAAAATAAAGGAGGCAGTATCATGTTGAAGTACCCGCATCTTTTTTCACCGGTTAAGGTTGGCAGCGTTGTCTTTCGTAACAGAATCTGTGAATCCGCCATGGGATGGCTGCACATTAAGGACGATCATACCATGGGTGACGTTGCCGCCGAGTATTATGCAAGAAGAGCCAGAGGCGGCGCGGCGGAGGTCTGCATAGGAGAATGTCATATTGATATCCCCCGGGGCACCCGGGGCGGTGTACATATGGACCTGTTTAACAGGAACACCCTGGCAGATCTGGCGAATATGGCAGATAAGATTAAGCGGCAGGGTGCCGTGGCAGCTGTTGAGCTGGTGCATTACGGGCGTTTTGCCACGGCAGGTCTTGCGCCTTCGGACGGTATTGCCAGCGGAAGGCAGAACAGGGCATACACCCCGCAGGAAATTGAAGAGATTCTGGATGCCTTTGCAAAGGGCGCGCTCAACGCGAAAATGAAGGGCTTCGACATGGTAACGATTCACGGAGCCCACGGCTGGCTGCCCCAGCAGTTCTTCAGTGAATATACCAACAGCCGTACGGACGAATGGGGCGGCACCCGGGAGAAGCGCGCGCGTTTCGCCGTGGAAATCTGTGACAGAATCCATGCATTGTGCGGCCGGGATTTCCCCGTTGAGTTCAGGATCAGCGGCACGGAGCTGAGCCAGGGCTACGGACTGGAGGAAGGCGTCGAATATGCCAAAGCGCTGGACGGTCATGCGGACATTATCCACGTATCCGCCGGTGTGCACGGAGACCTTTCCAACGATGAGTGGCTGCTGGGCACGCCGGGTATTTTCGATGAGGAAAGCCCTCTTATTAAATATGCCGCGGCGATTAAGAAGGAAGTGAAGCATTCCCTGGTGGGTACCGTAGGCGGACATGCCGATCCGGCTGTTCTGGAAGAAATCATCGCCTCCGGTAAAGCGGATCTTATTTACTGCGCCAGATCGCTGATGTGCGACCCGGATCTGCCGAACAAGGCGCGGGAAGGCCGGGATGAGGATATCCGCATCTGCATGCGGTGCATGAGCTGCTGGTCCAATATGATGACCTACAACCGGATTATCTGCGCGATCAATCCCGAAACCGGAAGGGAACTGGAATTTTCCGGCCCGATGGAGGCGAAGATTAAGAAAAAGGTGGCGGTCATCGGCGGCGGCATTGCAGGCATCGAGGCCGCGGTTACGGCGGCGGCCTGCGGACACAGCGTTACGCTGTATGAAAAGAAAGGATACCTGGGCGGCGGCATGCATTGTGAGGAGAAGGTTCCCTTCAAGAAACGCTTCCACAGGTACCTGGCGCAGCAGATACGCGCACTGGAAAAGGAAGGCGTAAAGGTCGAGCTTAACACCGAGGCCACCCCGGCGTTTATTGAAGAAACAAAGCCAGACGTTGTCCTGGCCTGTGTGGGCAGCAGACCCGTCGTTCCGCCCATCCCCGGCATTGACGGCAAAAATGTGGTCAGCGTGCAGTATGCATTTGAAAACCCGGATAAGCTCGGGAAAAAAGTTGTTATCATCGGCGGCGGCCTGGCAGGCTGTGAGCTTTCCCTTTATCTGGAGGACGAAGGCCTGGTGACGGATGTTATCGAGATGGGAGACCATATCAACGCGGCAGGCATGTCCTTCCAGGGCAAGATCGTAAACCGTGAGCTGGAGGCAAGGAAAAAAGAGCTGAAATTCAGCTCCGTCGCCACAAGGGTAACCGAAAAGGGCCTGTATTACGAGCATGACGGAGAAGAAGCGTTCATCGAAGCCGATACGGTTGTCGTGGCGGCAGGCCAGAAGCCGCTGACGGAGGAAGCCATGGCCTTTGCACCCTGTGCACCCCAGTTCCAGCTGATCGGAGACTGCGCCGGCGGCGGCAACATCCTTGCCGCAGTGAAGAACGCCTATACAATAGCCAGAAATCTGTAACCGCCCGGCGGAGGCAGAATTTTTACGCAACAGAGTACCGGAGAAAAGAAACATTGGACAATATAACTCTCCTGCTGGCGCAGGAACTGAACAAACCGGCCGAACTGGTCGACAATGTCATAAAGCTGCTGGACGAGGGAAATACCATTCCCTTTATTGCCAGGTACCGGAAGGAAGCCCACGGGGCGATGGACGATACCACCTTACGTGACCTGGAGGACCGGCTGAATTACCTGAGAAATCTGCAGACCCGCAAAGAAGAGGTCCTGCGGCTGATTGAAAAGGCGGGAAAACTTACCCCGGCATTGACGGAAGCGGTGGAAAAGGCCGTCTCCCTGGCGGAGGTGGAGGACATCTACCGGCCCTATAAGCAGAAGCGGAAGACCCGGGCATCCATTGCCAGGGAAAAGGGACTGGAGCCCCTGGCTGCCGCGCTGTTTTCCCAGAAGGAGGACATGCCGGCGCCGGAAGAGCTGGCGAAGAAGTATATTGACCCGGAAAAAGGGGTCAATACGGCGGCAGAAGCCTTAAAGGGCGCCTCCGACATCCTGGCCGAGGTAATATCGGATTCCCCGAATATCCGAAAGGCCGTGAAGGAATACTACCACACCCACGGGGAGATGGAGACCGGCGCGGCAAAGGAAGAGGATTCGGTCTACCGGCAGTACTATGATTTCGCCCAGCCGCTTTCGAAGCTGCAGGGATACCAGGTCCTGGCCATCAACCGGGGTGAAAAGGAGGGCTTCTTAAAGGTCCGGCTGGCGGCGGACAGGGATACCGTCCTCAATAACCTGGAAAGGCGGATGATTAAGAAGAACTCCAAAGCGGAGGAATTCTTAAAAGGAACCATTAAGGACAGCTACGACCGGCTGTTAAGCCCCTCCGTGGAAAATGAACTCCGGGCGGCCTTTACCGAGGAGGCCTGCGAGGGCGCCATCCGTAATTTCCGGCAGAACCTCAAGCCCCTGCTGATGCAGCCGCCGGTGAAGGGCCGGGTTATCCTGGCGCTGGATCCGGGCTACCGCATGGGCTGCAAGACCGCGGTCATCGACAGTACCGGAAAGGTGCTGGATACGGCGGTGGTTTATCCCACCTACGGGGAAAAGCAGGAGGCGGAGGCCATCGAAAAGCTGTACAGGCTGATACGGAAGCACCATGTGGAGCGGATTGCCATCGGCAACGGCACCGCCTCCCGGGAGACGGAGAAGATGACGGTGAAGCTTCTGCAGAAATGTCCGGAGGTTTCCTACATGATCGTCAGCGAGGCCGGCGCCTCGGTGTATTCCGCCTCCAAACTGGCTGCGGAGGAGTTCCCGGAATACGACGTGAACTTAAGAAGCGCGGTGTCCATCGCCCGCAGGATGCAGGATCCCCTGGCGGAGCTGGTGAAGATCGACCCGAAGGCCATCGGCGTGGGCCAGTACCAGCACGACGTGCCCCAGAAAAGGCTGTCGGAAAGCCTGGAGGCCGTGGTGGAGGACTGCGTAAACGCCGTGGGTGTTGACCTGAATACGGCCTCCCCCTTCCTCTTGCAGCGGGTTTCCGGCCTGAACGGCACCATGGCGAAAAATATCGTAGCCTACCGGGAGGAGCACGGTGCCTTTACCTCCCGCAAGGAGGTGCTTAAGGTTCCCAAAATCGGCGCGAAAAGCTACGAGCAGGCAGCCGGGTTCCTAAGGGTTCCGGAAAGCGCGAACATCCTGGACAATACCGGCGTGCACCCGGAAAGCTATAAGGCGGCGGAAACGCTGCTGGCAGCCTGCGGCTATACGCTGCTGGACGTCAAGGCGGAAAAGCTGTCCGGCCTGGCGGCAAAGGTAGCGGCCATAGGAGAGGAAAGGGCGGCAGAGAAGTGCGGCATCGGCGTACCCACCCTGCAGGATATCGTGCAGGAGCTCATCAAGCCGGGCCGGGACGTCCGGGAGGAGCTGCCGGATCCCGTATTTTCCAAGGACGTCATGGATATATCCGATCTGAAGCCGGGGATGCGTCTTCGCGGCACGGTCCGCAATGTGATTGACTTCGGCGCCTTTGTGGACATCGGCGTGCACCAGGACGGCCTGGTCCACATCTCGGAGATTGCCGACCGGTTCATCAAACATCCCAGCCAGGTGCTTTCCGTCGGGCAGACGGTGGACGTGGTTGTCCTGGATGTGGAGGAGAAGAAAAAGAGAATAAGCCTGTCCATCAAACAGGCAAAAAAATAAAAAAGGAGAAAAAAATGAAAAAAATCACCTGTTTACTGCTGTCCGGGCTGTTAATCCTGTCCTTTGCGGGATGCAGCACAAAACCGGAGGAAAAGGCCTCATCTGCTTCCGCTGCTTCCGAAGCCGCCTCTGCAGCCGAATCCACTTCGGAAGCTGCCGGCGCATGGAGCCGCGACGGTATCTTCATGGACGAAGAAGGCCACATGGTTACGGTAACCTGGCTGGATTATCTTGACGAGCCCTCCTGGTATGCCGGCGTTCTTCTGGGAGATAACTGGGAAGAGGATTCCTGGACGGGCAATGTTGAACAGAAGGGCAATTCCCTGTACGGCGTCCTGGCCTCCAATGCAGACAAGGATGACATGACCGTGACCATCACCGAAGAAGGAGAAACCGGTCTGGTTCTTGCCATCGAAGGCGGAGAGACCTATCATGTTTCCTCTGATAATGTGCCGAAGGCCACGATCAACGTTATGGTTAATGTCGAAGGCCTGGGTTATATCGAGTATGCCGAAGGCGATACAACACCCGAACTAGATCCGGAATTCAAAGCCTCTTCCGCGGTGATCAATCTTGCCGAGCCGGAGGTCTACACCCTTCTTGCCTATCCGGCAGAGGACACCAGCTTCGTCAAATGGACGAAGAACGGAGAGGATTTCTCCACAGAGGCGCAGATTACCCTGACCCTGGATGAAAGCGCGGAGTATATCGCCGTATTTGAATTTAACTGATCCGGCAGGCCTTTGCTGGAACCGGCCCGGTTAAAAAAAGCCCTGCAGAATGGTTCTGCAGGGCTTTTGCTTTTCGGTTTAAGGGCTTTTTCAGCCTTCCTTCGTAAAGGCATCCAGGGCGGAGATAAAGTGGACCGGAGATTCCAGGATGCAGACATGGCCGCCGGGAATCACAAGCTCCGCATAGCGGCCGCCCTTTTCCCGGTATTTGTCCAGGAAGTACCGGGTCTGCTTTACCATGGGCTGGGGCGGATAGACGGTTTCCCCCGGCCAGCCGGGAATCAGGCCGATTTTGCCCAGGTAACCGATTTCCATCATGGAGGTATCGGAGACGATGCGGTCCGCTTCCCCGCGAATCCAGAGCACCTCGGGTTTGGGTTCGACGTCCAGAAAGGCGGACAGATTGCCGTTTTTCGGGCTCATGGTGTTCAGGATGCCCCGGTCGCCGGAGACAAAATAGGGCCAGCGCCAGGCAAGGCGGAAATCCCCGGGGAAATAATCCTGCCCGAGGCGCATGGAAGCGGAGGCTTCGGCAAAAAGCTTTTCCCACTCCTCACTCATGCGGAAACCCGGGGTAAAGAGGTAGTCGTTGAGCAGGGCGGTCATCATGCCCGGCTGCAGCCTTCCGGCAAAGACCAGGGCGGGATTGGCGCTGCCGCCGCCAGAGCCCAGGCCGCAGGGAGAATAAGGCGTACCCTTTTCATCCTTCGTTCCGCCGAAGCCGTAGGGAGAGCCCGGCGCCACCAGAATCAGCTTTTTCACCATTTCCGGGTGGTCGGAGGCAAACTGCCACGCCACGTCGCCGCCCATGGACCAGCCCAGCAGGTAAAAGCTGTCCCAGTGCAGGGCGCGGGCCAGGGCACAGACGTCGTCGCTCCAGTCCCGGTAGCCTCTTTTCGCGTCAATGGGCAAAGCTTCGGTTTTTCCGAAACCCCTTAGATCCGGCACGACGATATCATACCGGTCCTCCAGATAGGGAACCAGGGGGAGAAAAAAGACGGAGGAGGAGATGTTTCCGTGGAGAACCATCAGCCGTTTTTTATTTCCCTCTCCGGCGCGGTAATACGCTGTCCGGATTCTGTCTGTACGTATGTTTCTTTGTGTAAACTGCTTCGCTTTCTGCATCTGCCTGCCCTTCCGCCGGTCATTTCAATTCCGTATTCTAGCACTTTCTGTCGGTTTGTACAATTGATCTGTTTATTTTAACTAAATTTTCTGATATATTTTCTACCTTTTGATCTCTTGATCTTTTTCCTTTACAGTACTATTATACAAATATAGAAGATGATTTTTGGGGAAATGTTATAATCTTCTTGGAGTGGCAGCTGTGTAATGGCATTTTTTACATTACATCGGCTGCTTTTGACTTTTAGAGGGTTTATCCCCGAAACGGCGGAAAAGTGCCGCCGGAAACCGTTGTAATTCAGAAATAAAAATACATATCAGGAGGAAAAAAAGATGAGTACAAATCCTTTCCAGGAGTACCAGGAACAGTTTTTCAAAATGTGGAACGACAACATGGAAAAAATGATGGACAGCGATGCCTACAAAGCCATGAAGAAAAACATTCCCGGTGCCGAAGCGTACATGAAGGTTATGGAATCCATGGTTCCCAATGTTGAAAAGTACTGGCGTGATATGACATCTGCGGTTCCTTCTGCCTTTGGCGGTATGGATTACTGGAAAAAGATGACGGAGAATATCCCCGGCATGGATATGTGGAAGAGCTTTGCGGAAAAGGTTCCCGGCATGGATTTCTGGAAAAATATGACCGACAACATGCCCGACATGGGCGGCTACTGGAAGGCCTTCCGGAACATGATGCCCAACATGCAGGAGTACTGGGAGAAATTCATGAACATGTTCTCCGGAACCAATCCTTACTGGGAAAGCTTCGCAAAGATGATGCCCAATCCCGAAAAGTTCATGAATCTGGCGCCCTTCAAGTTCCCGGGCTTCGAAGGCTTCACAAAGGTATACGACCTGTGGAAAGCCTACGGCGACCCCATGGCTGCCGCCGGTGATTTTCAGGAAAAGTATCTGAATGTCACCGCCGAGGTGCTTAAAGGTCTGCTTCCCGAGACCATGCAGCCCTTTATGGCCCAGCCCCTGGATTTCCTGAAGGTCTGCGTGGAGTACTACAAGAGCTTTGTATCTCCCTGGATGCAGATTGATCCTGAAATCATGGATCGTCTGGCAAAAGGAGAACTGGATGCCTACATCGATTTCTTCAAGGACTATCAGGTGAAATACGCAGAAACGCTGGAGAAGTATTTCACCGTTATGGGCCTGGGCGTGAACAGGGAAGCCAATGAGGATTACATGAAGGCCATGAACAGCTGGAACAAGGCCATGATTTCCATGGGCGAGCTGCTGGCCGTCATTGTCAAGACTTCCGCTGACACCTTCAACGAGATCAACGAGAAAATCGCCGCCATGCTGGACGAAGGCCAGAGCCTGACCACCTTCAAGGATTTCTATGAGGTATGGTACAGCATCAGCGAGTCCGCATACGAGAAGCTGCTTTCCACCGAGGAATTTGCCAAGGTATTTGACGGGTTTGCCGACAGGTATGCCCAGTATATGATCGCCCAGAACAAGGTTTACGAGCGTATGCTTTCCTTCCTGCCTATTCCCACAAATACGGATATGAAGAGCCTGTACAAAACCGTATATGATCTGCGCAAGGATGTCCGCGACCTGAAGAAAGCCCTTGCTGCCATGGAAGAGAAGAAGGAGGCTAAGTAATCATGAGCGAAAATCTTTTCGAAAAGAGTCTGAAACAGTATTCCGAAATACAGAAAGACTGGGCGGAGAATGCCGCAAGGATCGCCGAGCAGTTTGATCCGAAAAAATATATGGAGCAGATGAGCGACATGCAGGAGAAGGTTCTGGCCGGTATGAAGACCCTGCTGGAGCTCAAGCCCGAAGACGTGGAGATGGATCAGCTGGACAAGGAAGTTGTCCTGACCATCGGCAAGATGAAGCTGTATCATTACAAACCCACCGTGCCCGCCCGCAGGCAGGTGAAGGTTCCGCTGCTTGTAACCTATGCACTGGTTAACCGTCAGTATATGATGGACCTGCAGCCTGATCGTTCCGTATTCAAGAGCTTCCTGGATGCGGGTATCGACCTGTATGTCATCGACTGGGGATATCCCACAGCCGAGGATATGTACCTGACCATGGATGATTACATCGGCTGGTACATGGATGATGCCGTGGACTGCGTGCGTAAGCTTTCCGGCAAGGAAAAGATTAACCTGCTGGGCATCTGCCAGGGCGGCACCTTCTCCGCCATTTATACCGCCACACACCAGGACAAGATCAAAAACCTGGTTACCCTGGTTGTCCCGATTGACTTCTCCGGCAACGACGGTCTGCTGTTCAGCTGGAGCCGCTACATGAACATCGATTCCCTGATCGAAGCTTACAACGGTGTGGTGCCCGGTGATGTGATGAACGTGGCATACCTTATCCTTAAGCCCCTGACCCTGACCATCGACAAATATGTGAAGATGGTGGACAGAATGGCCGACAAGGATTACCTGACCAACTTCATCCGTATGGAAAAATGGAACTTCGACAGCCCGGCCCAGGCAGGGGCTACCCTTTCCCAGTTCATCCATGACATGTACCAGGACAACAAGCTGATTAAGGGTGAATTCGAGCTTTGCGGTGAGAAGGTTGACCTGAAGAACATCAAGAACCCGGTGCTGTGCGCCTGCTCCGATCTGGACCATCTGGTTCCGCTGTCACACTCCGAGCCGTTCATGGATGCCATCGGCAGCACGGACAAGACCTTCCAGCATTACAAGACCGGCCATATCGGCATGTTCACCTCCTCCAAATCCAGGAAGGACATCATTCCGAACATCATCGACTGGCTGAAGGAAAGATCCAAATAAACTGCAATCAAAAAAAGGGCTGCCCCGGAGGCAGCCCTTTTCTTTTTTTCGGTCTCCTGCTATAATACGGAAGTAGAAAGAAGGAGGGGAAAAAGATGTTTTCCTTTTTTAAAAAGAAAAATAAAGACGGAAAAGAAACGGAAGCTGCGGCAAAGGGCGGTACGGCAGAAGTAAAGGAAGAAAAGCTTCCGGACAGGGATGCCTGGGAGGAGAGGATCAAGACCGCCATCCGGGAGCTGACGGCAGACCATAAGAACCAGGTGGCCTTTCTGATGGCCCTTACCCTGTTCAGGCAGGGGGATTTTGAGGTGCCCATGACCGTCATCCTCTCGGAAGAGGATGAAAAACAGCTCCTGAATGCGAAAAAGGGAGACCAGGTGACCACCGAAGAGGAGATGCGGCTGCGGCCTGACCTGCTGAAAACGCCGTCAGGAGAACTGTATTTCCCGGCTTTTACCTCCAAGGAGGAGACGGATGCCGATTACCGGGTACGTTTTTCCTGGATGATGATGAGCGGGCAGCAGATCCTGGAGGCGGCGAAGGCCAATACCCAGCTTGCCGGCATCGTCGTCAATGCCTTTTCCCAGCCCTTCCGGCTTACAAGACAGATGATCGACGTCCTGCTGAACCATGGTACGACGGAGCATACGCTTGAAAAGGGGACCGTCGTTACCTTTTCCCGGATGAACCGCAATGCCCAGGGCTTAAAGGAAGCCGCAGAGGGTATTCTTAAGACGCTTCCCGGGGTGAGAAAGGCCTTCTTCGTCACCATGAACAACAACGGGGAGAAAAGCTTCCTGCTGGATATCGACGGGGCGGTTTCCGATGCGAAGGAGCTCTTCGGCAGGCTGAATGCGGAAATCCAGAAGGCAAAGCCGTCCCTGCCGGTGGATTACGTGATGTACCCGGCCATGAAGGAACAGCTGAAGGCCTGCGGCATGCAGCCCTTTTACGTAAAATCCGGTGTTTCCCATAAGGTATATTCGGTGCCGATGGAGGATTCCCGCACCTTCTTCATCAGCGCTTATGAAGATGATGACGGCTTTGAAACCTCGTATTCCTTTGATTTTGAGTATGCGGATGATTATCATTACCAGATTTCCGGGGACGAGGCCCTGCGGCTCCAGATGAAGCTGCAGTATGCCCTTAAGACGACGGAAACCCGGCTGGTTGTGCTGGTGCACGACTATCTGGGCGGGACTTTGAAGAATCCCGCGGATGCGGATAATGCTTTGCTGAAAATGTTCGGGGAATTCGGCGTAAAATACCAGTCCTTTCATTATTAATAGTGGTTATGAAGGGGTAAATTGTAAATAACACTTCTGCAGGCTGCCTTCGGGCAGCCTTTTTTGTACGGAAAAGGAAAAACTATACAAAAAACCCGGAAGATGCTATAGTATTATTGAACAAGTCTACTATTTCTTGCAAATGTCGCACACAGTACCCGCAAACTTATTATTTAACAGATGAAACGAGGAGAAGAAAATGAAAAGGAAGATACTTTCATGGATACTCCTTCTTTCTCTGGCAGCAGCCGGATTCGCCGGCTGTACGGATGGAGACACAAGGCAGGAGACAGAAAATGCCGGAGCAGAAGAGAATATTTCCGCAGGAGTATCCGGGGAAACGGAAAAGGAAGTTTTTTCAGTCAACACAGATGAAACGGTCCTTTCCTTTGGAGGAGAGACCGTTACGGTTTCCTGGAAAGCGCTGGAGGCCTTAAGCTGTCCGGTGCAGGTCGGGGAAGCGGTGCCCTTTGGTGACGGCGAGCTGGTTTCCTTCACAGCGGAAGCAGAAAGCCTGAACCTTTCCGGGTCGGTATTTCTGGGCCTGGAGGAAGAGCTGTTCGATTTTGAAGATGCCGCAGAAGAGGAAGGCGCAGCCATCCGGGATATGATGGAGGAAGCCCTTTCTCTGCAGGATGAACGGACCGCGGCGGCGGAGAAAACCGTATCCGGGCTGACCTTTGCCTTCGGCGAAGGCTTTTCACTGCCGGAAGAGGGTTCTTCAGACGGACAGTATGTCTTTTATGCGGCAGCGCAGACGAAGGAAGGCGTTGTTTTCCTCCATGTGGATGCCGCGGCGGCAGCGGAAGAGCGGGAAACCCTTTCCGCCGCTGTCAGTAACTGGTTTGAAGCGCTGCAGTCGGGCAGGGAGGGATGAAGATGAAAAAGAGAACGATCGCCCGTTTTACGGCATTATTCCTGATGGTTATTCTTCTGGCTGCCCTGCTTCCCGCCCGCATACCGGCGGACGAGGCATGCAGACATGCCTATTCGGAAGAAATGCAGCATATGTCCTCCTGCCGGGATCCGGAGGCGGATTATTACAAATGCATTTACTGCGGTGAGTGGGTGAATCCGGAGACAGGCCATATCTTCCTGGGCCATAATTTTGTCCAGGGGGACGTGGGCATGCGGCCCACCTGCGAGCAGGCGGCTTATTATGAAATCTACTGTACCCTCTGCGGTTATAAGGAAAGACACGAGACCGATCCTGCCCTGGGACATGCCTGGAGCGAATGGACGGTGACGAAGGCGCCGACGGCGGTGGCCGACGGCGTCAGGACCCGGACCTGCAGCCGCTGCGGCAAGCAGGAGCAGTCCGGAATCCCGGCGGATCCCTCCCTGGTTTCCTTAAGTACCCTGGAGGTATTCATCCTCCAGCAGATGCTGGCGGAGGAGGGCCTGTACAGCGGCAGTATTGACGGGCAGTACGGACCGGGCACCGAAGCCGCAGCCCGGACCTTCCAGCAGCAGAACGGCTTAAGCCAGACGGATCCGGCCATGACGGATACCTTTACCGTGCTTTCCAACCATTTCCTTGACCGGCATTCCTTCTATGAACCCGGCGAATACCTGGCGGAATACCCCTGCGGCCTCACCGTGGACCCGCTGACGGAGAAAACCTGCGAAAGCAACGGCGACGGCACCCATACGGTCACCGTTACCCGCGTCGGCCTGGCCTTTGAGCGGGCGGGTCAGCGAAAGGAAATCCCCACATCCGATTCCTACCGGTCCGTGCTGGCCTCCTATCCGGAGGACTGCCTTGTGGGCAATGAAAGCCACACCTGCAGCCGCTGCGGCTGGAAGGCGTGGACCGACTACAGCCTCGGTATCGGCAATATCGGGCTTCCGAAGCGACTCGGAGACTGGACGCTGTACTGGGATCCGGTGGACGCCAATACGCCGTCCATTGCGGATCTTACCTGGATGCCCCTGGATTTTACCGCGAAATGGTCCGCCTTTGAAGGCGCAGATTCCTACGAGTGGATTCTGTCACGGTATGATAAGTCCGTAAAAGGCTTTACGGATGAAGCCTCCGGCTATACGCCTGATACTTATGTCAACCTTAAACAGTATCTGAGCGATATGGAAGGGATTCATCAGATTACCGTAACCGCCATGGCCGCGGGCGAGACCATTTCCAATCCCGGCACCTTCCAGTTCACAGACTCTAACAGGATGCTTCCGGTCCGGGATCTCAGGCTGGAAAACGGCCAGGTTTCCTGGAAAATCGACCAGGCGTACGCGCTGGTTGTCATCTATGTACGAAACGGGGAAACCGACGAGCCCATGGGCAACGTATCCGTTGTCGGAAAAACCACCGTGGATATCCTGGACATGGCGGATGCCGGCAACTGCAAAACCTATTATGTGGTTGCAAAGGTATTCTCCCATGCCGACCCGAACGGCGGCCGGCTTCCTTCTGAGGAAATAAAAAGCGAAACCGTCAAATTCGAAAAACCCCGGTATGTGCAGACCTCCTCGTCCATGAATGTGAGAAGCGGTCCCGGCAAGAATTACGAACGTATGGGCGGCCTTAACAAGGGCGAAATCGTAAGGGTCATCAGCGAAGAGGACGGCTTCTACAAAATCTGTTATTTCGGAAAAGAAGGCTGGATTATGGCCTCCTGCACCGCGCCGGCTAAAAAGCAGGTTCACACAATCACCCTGGACCCGGGCGAGGGACAGGGAAATCCGATAACGGTGAAGACAGATTTCAACGGACGGATTGACTGGCCTTCTACCGAAAACTGGTTCTGCCCGGGCTGCAGCACCTGTTATTTCAGCAGGACGAAGAACGGCAGCAGCCGGGTGGACGACAGGGAGGTATTTACGAAGGATACCACGCTGTACGCCATCTGGGAGAGAGACCCGCTTCTGACGTATCTCACCTTCATTGACGAAAACGGTGATACGGAGGATGCTTTCTGGGTTTACAAGGGCCATGATCTCCATCTGTTCCAGTATCCCGACAAGGGAGCGATCCCGCCGGCAAATCAGACCAGGTACTGGTATACCGGACCCGACGGCACCGGGGAAAGAGTCGACCTGAAATACTATATTGTTCCGGAGGATGCACCGGACAGCATTACCCTTTACGCCACCATGGCCATGCTGACCGAGCTGGAAATCAAGGGCCCCGTTTTCCTGTATGAAAAGCCCGATACCGCCTCCCTTGTGCTGGGAGAACTGAGAAATGTCAGGGTAACGGTCCTGGACGTGACGCCGAACGAGGATTTCTATCATGTACAGTGTCCGGACCACAGCCACGGCTATGTCCCGGTTTCTTCCGTGACCTTCCGGACATTCTTCATACGGTTTGACCCGAACGGCGGCTGGTGCGACGTACAAGTGATGTATACGGATTACCGGGGATTCTTAAAAACCCGGCTTCCGGTGCCGGAACGCGACGGCTATATCTTCGGCGGCTGGGCAGACAGCAGCGGAAAGATTTATTCCGACGGCATGCTGCAGGAGGAGCAAAGGCTTACCAACCTGGCGCTGAAGGCCGTCTGGATTGAAGAGGACGGTTACAGCAGACAGGCGGTCGCGGTGGGCAGGGCCAATACCGGCGCCAGCCTGTATGAGGAGGCAAATGCCCATGAAGGCTACCTTACCGGCTCGATTCCTTCCGGAAGCCTGATCACCGTCACTGCGGAAAAAGACGGCATGTACCGGGCCGTAACGCCCGGCGGCACGGCCTGGCTGGCCGCGGAGGACGTCTGCTTCGACTACCGGGCCTTTACCATCTTCCAGGTGGGAGAGGCGGCGGATACCGTGGAGATTGTGAACAAACCCGGCAGCGCCACTGTATTTGAATATCATAAGATTTATGCCGGCACCTCGGAAACCTTCTATGTGGTCGGAGAAAAAGGCAGCTGGTACCGCATTGCTTATGATATGAAGGGTACGAACATGGAAGAGGCCTGGGTGCATAAGAGGACCTTCGAGGAGACGAATCCTTACCGCTCCGTCCGGCAGCCGGACAATACCGTTGTTTTCAATGCCAACGGTGGCAGCATGGGCGGCAGGAAGACGGTAACCATGGAGCTGTCCGTCATCGGTACCCTGCCTGAGAATATCCCGATACCGGTTCGTAACGGCTATACCTTTACCGGCTGGTTTACCGACCCGGTCTGCGGCAGCATCGTAACGGTGAATTCGGTATTTGACCGTCATACCAATCTGTATGCCCACTGGAAGGGCGGGGAAATCGGGCTGTATGTGGTGGATTCCGGCAACGGTATTTATACCTATAAAGATTATGCCTGCAAACAGAAGGCGGAAATCCTGGACAACGGTACCTGCGTCTACGCGGAATACCTGGGCGGAGACCTGTACAGTGTCAGGGTGAACGGCGTAAGCCGGTTCGTCTATGACCCGAAGGGAACGAAGCTTATCGAGGGCGAGCGGATGATTGCCTACAGGAATCCGCGCTGCTCCGGGAAAATCCGTTCGGAGGCATCCACCGACGGGAAGAAGCTGGGATACCTGGTTTACGACCAGGCCTATGTGGTTGTCGATTCCGAAAACGGGTATTTCCGTATTGCCTATGACACCGGCGGAAAATACGAAAACGGCTTCGCCTACGCGCCGCAGAATAATTTTTATAAAGAATGACAGCGATGTTGCAAAATTGATACAATTTGTGCCCCTGCGTCTATTGACGGAGAAAAGAAAAATATAGTATAGTTGATCACGGGTTATATAAAGGAAGGAGATTTGCCTGATGGGAGCAGGCAGCGGTGTTTTTAACCTGTAGAAAGGGCGAAAGGCGGGAAATATGGCTTTTGAGAACCACGTGAAAAACAGACAACAGACCTTCAGATGCAGCTTTACGACCGGCACGTGCGCAGCTCTGGCAGCAAAAGCTGCCGCCCTGGCCATTATTGACGGTAAGATACCGGAAAAGGTATCCATCATTACCAACAAAGGAATCAAGATCACCGTACCTGTTGAGGGCGGGGAGCTGGAGGGCAGAAAAGCCTGGTGCTCCATCACCAAGGACGCGGGAGATGACGCGGATCTGACCAACGGCAAGGCCATTGTCTCCACGGTGGAACTGACGGAAACCCCCGGCGTGGAAATAGACGGCGGCAAGGGCATCGGCCGGATTACCCGGCAGGGCATGGAGCTGCCCGTGGGCTCCGCGGCAATTTATCCCGGCCCCCAAGCCTCCATCACCTTTGCGGTCAGCCAGGTGCTGAACGAATGCGGCTACCCCGGCGGCGCAAAGGTTGTGGTTTCCATCCCCGAGGGAGAGAAGCTGGCCAAGCGGACCTACAATTCCATGATCGGCATCGACGGCGGGCTTTCCGTGCTGGGCACAACCAACATCATCGAGCCCATGAGTGAGCGGGCGCTGCTGGACGCCATAGAGGATACGGTTATCCAGGCGGCCATCCGCTCCGACAAGCTGATACTTACGCCCGGCAAATTCGGGGAATCCTACATCAACCGCGAGGGCTACCGCAAATACTGCGTACCCCTCATCAAGAGCTCCAACTTCATCGGCGACGTGCTGGATATGATAGCCAACCAGAAATTCCGGCAGATTATCCTCATCGCCCATGTGGCCAAGCTGTGCAAGCTTTCCGCCGGCATCATGAATACCTACTCCAAGAATGCGGACGGCAGGAACGAGGTGTTCTGCACCAATGCGGCCCTGTCCGGGGCGGCCCTGGAAACCCTGCAGGCCCTGGAGAAGGCCACGAAATCCGACGAATGCATCGAGATACTGGACAAGGCCGGTATCCGGGATGTCACCATCAACAAGATTATGAATAAGGTACAGATGCACCTGGAAAAGCGGGTGGGCGGTGCCTATGAAATCGGGGCGGTGATGTTTTCCAATGTCTACGGCACCATCGGCATGACCAGGAATGCGGACCGGATCCTGAAGCAGTGGGAGAGGGAAATCCGCAGCTGAGGCAGGAAGCAAAAATCCATAAAAGATAAGCGCAGGCGGAGGAAATTTTCGCGCAGAAAACTTTTTCCGCCTGCCTTTTATATAGGAAGAAAGGCCGATACAAGATATTGTGGAAATGTTACCAAATGAACACAAGTCTGTTAAAAATCACTAAAAACATTGTGAGAAAAACAGGGAAATTAGGTGTTGACAACCATAAAGACCTGTGGTATTTTAAATAAGCTGTCGCAAGGAACGGCAGCGCACCTTGATAATTAAACAGTAAAACACA
>CADBNF010000025.1 GCA_902796005.1 uncultured Lachnospiraceae bacterium
CATTATGCCCGACGGCAACCCCACCACCATCAACCACAAGCTGCCCTGGAGCCCGGAAGGCATGTTCTTAGGCTGCAACCTGTATGAGAACTGGGAGCTGGCGAAAAAGGCCACTGTGGCGGAGAACATTACGCCTGAGCTGAAAATGCCGCCGACGATCATTTTCCACGGCACGAAGGATACCATCGTCAATACAAAACAGAGCGTTGAGCTCTACGAGAAGATGAAGGCCTGCGGCAAGGACGTTCGGCTGTACCTTGTGGAAGGCGCGGACCACGGCGGCGGCGAATTCTCCACACCCCTGGTACTCGACAAGGTGGAGAAATTCATCAACTACTGCCTGGAGAAGAATATAGAGGCTTAAAATCTACTTATTCAGGCCGCGGCGGCTGCCGCGGCCTCTCATGAAAACGGGAGGCGTTAAGCATGAACAGCTATGAACATATTTTCCAGCCGATAAAGATCGGCCCCTTTACGGCGAAAAACCGGATCGAAGTCTCCCCCGCGGAGCCCTTCCTGTGCACCCGGGACGGCCTGGTCACCGATGAATTCGTTTCCTTCACCGCCCAGTTTGCCAAAGGCGGGGCCGGCATCGTGGTGGTGGGAGACAGCCCCATCAACGAAGAATACGCCAGCGAAAACCATTTCACCGTCAACCTGTCGGACCCCTACGTCATCCACGGCCTGGTCAAGGTAGTGGATGCCATTCACCGCTACGGCGCCCTGGCTTCCATAGAGCTGAACTTACGAATCCACCGGATGCCGGCGGATTTCACGGTGGCGGAGATCAAACAGATTATTGATGATTTCACGGTGGCTGCAGGCCGGTGCGCCAAGGCAGGCTTTGACATCATCATGCTCCACGGCGGCCACGGCCACACCATTGCCCAGTTCTATTCGCCGCTTCTGAACAAGCGGACGGACGAATACGGCTGCGATACCTTCGAGAACCGCTGCCGCTTCGCCAATGAGCTCCTGGATTCCGTGCGGGCGGCCATCGGCCCGAACAAGGCCATCGATTACCGCATCAGCGGCGACGACCTGACCCCCGGCGGCGTGGGCGTGGAGGATGCGCTGGCCTTTGCGAAGGAAATCGAAAAGAAAATCGACATCATCCATGTGTCGGCGGGCAATCTCTACTACCTGCCCTCCCTGTCCTACACCTTCCCGGTGACCTACCTGCCCCAGGCGACCAACGTGCGCTTCGCCGCCAGGTTCAAGGAGGAGATGACCATCCCCGTCACCACCGTAGGCGCCTTCAACATGGATCTTGCAGAGGAGGCAATTGCTGCCGGCAAGGCGGACGTGGTGGCCATGATCCGCCAGTTCATCGCCGATCCGGACTGCGTCAACAAGGCCAGGTACGGCAAGGGCGACGAAATCCGTCCCTGCCTGCGGTGCAACATCTGCACCGGCGCGGATCCCCACGGCTGCCCGATGCCCCTGCGGTGCTCCGTCAACCCGAAGCAGGGCCGCCAGCCCATCTTTGACACGATTCCGCCGGTGGAGCCGGGAACGAAGGTGGTCATCATCGGCGGCGGCTGCGCAGGCCTGGAGGCAGCCAGACAGCTGGATGCCCGCGGCGCGAAGGTGGTGCTCTTCGAGAAGGAAGACCATCTGGGAGGCACCCTGCCGGCAGCCGGGGCAAATACCTTAAAGGGCGATGTGAAGCGCTACGCCGAGTGGTCGGTCAGGACGGCCCTTCGGCTGAAGAACACCGAGTTCCGGCTGGGCACCCAAGCCACGCCTGAGCTGGTGACCATGGAAAAACCCGATGCAGTCATCGTTGCCACGGGCAGCGTGCCCTTCCTGCCGGAGATTCCGGGCATCCACGGGGAGAACGTGGTCCTGGCCGTGGACGTGGACATGGGCAAAGCGGAAACCGGCCAGAAGGTGGTCTGCGTCGGCGCCGGCCTTACCGGTACGGAGACGGCCGTGGCCCTGGCGAAGGAAGGCAAGGAGGTCACCCTGATTGACCGGCTTTCCCTGGAGGAGATAGACGCGAATACCTTAGGCTCCAGGTCCGTTGCCGGCTATTTAAGGGGCATGGCGGCCCAGGCCGGTGTAAAGGTTGTGACCGGACTGACCGCAAAGCAGTTCTACGACCATCTTCTGGTTGCGGAAAACGAAAAGAAGGAGCGGGTGGAGCTTCCCTACGATACGGCGGTGATTTCCATGGGCGTAAAACCCCTGGCGGAGGAAGCGCAGAAATTCGCCCGGCTTGCCCCGAAGGTCTTCTTTGCCGGCGACTGCGCGGTGAAGGCCGGAAACATCACCACCGCGGTGCTGGACGGCTTCTATGCCGCGATGAATGTCTGATATGGAATTTACGGAAGAAAGCAAAGCAAAGGGCAGGGCGGTGTTTGACCGTTTAAGCCCCGAGGCCCGGAAATTTGTCCTGGGCCAGGATGTGCTCTCCGTCTGGAACTACGAGGAGGACGGGGAAGAGAAGTTTGCCTACCGGATGCGCGGCTGTCATGTGGAAAGCGGCCTTTCCCTGGAGGAAATGGACGCGGATTTTTCGGAATACGGCGCCGGTTAAGGGGAACCTGCCGGTAGGAGAGGATGGTCTTTTTGAGATTAGCCTTGACCAACCGAAAAAGATATGTTATATACTCCTGTAAACTCTTTGCACTGCAAACAGGTATCCGTAATTTGCTTACGATTTACAGTACAAACTGAACAGGCAATGGCGTAGCTGCCATGAAGCCGGGCCTTTGGGCAGCAGAATGTGAACAGACATCTGCGGGACAGTAGTAGATTGTTCCGCAGGTGTTTTTTATTTGCCGGAAGCGGCAGATGGAAAACCTTCGGAAAAAGGATACACCTTTAAAAACGGAGGTTTATTTTTATGACTGAAAAACAGTATTCCAAGCAGGAAATCACAAAAAGGCTTTCCGCCGCGGGCATCGGCGGCAACGTGCTGCTGTCGGCCTTCAAGCTGCTGGCCGGTATCCTCGGACATTCCGGGGCCATGGTTTCGGATGCGGTACACTCCCTGTCCGATGTGGTTGCCACCATTGTCGCCCTGCTGGGTGTAAAGCTCGCGGAAAGGCAGGCGGACGATTCCCACCCCTACGGCCATGAACGCTTCGAATGCGTGGCCTCCCTGATACTGGGCATCATTCTGGCGGTTACCGGCATCGGTATCGGCTGGAACGGCCTGAAAACCGTCTTCGACGCCGGCCGGGAAAGCCTGGCGGTCCCCACCCTGCTTCCCCTTATTGCCGCCGTGGTCTCCATCGTGGTCAAGGAAGCCATGTTCCGCTATACCCTGCATTACGCGAAGGTGATGAACTCCGCGGCCTTTGTGGCGGATGCCTGGCACCACCGCTCCGATGCGGTGTCCTCCGTGGGTTCCCTCGTGGGTATCATCGGCGCGAAGCTGGGACTGCCCATCATGGATCCGATTGCCGCCGTGGTGATAGCCGCCTTCATCCTGAAATCCGCCTATGACATCATAAAAGACGCCCTGGACAAGATGATGGACAGCGCCTGCGACGCCGGCTACGAGGAACGGCTGAAGACCTTTATCGAAGGAAACGAAGGCGTGGAGGGCGTGGATCTCCTGCATACCCGTAAGTTCTCCAACCGGGTCTATGTGGACGTGGAAATCGCCGTGGACCGGAACAGCACCCTTCTGGCAGCCCATGAGGTGGCGGAGAAGGTGCACCGGGGCATTGAAGAGCATTTCCCGGAGGTGAAGCACGTGATGGTGCACGTCAACCCCGGAAAAAAGGCGGCCTGAGGCCTGCCGGGCGTCAAAACCGGCTATTTATACCATAAAAAAAGAGTAAGGACTGCGTCTGGCAGTCCTTTTCTGATCCGGGTTGAATAAAAACCGGGCGGATTTTCCGGCGAAATGTTAGGCAGTCTGAATTTTGTTTTTCACAAATGATCATGGTAAGATAAATCTGTAAAAGAGAACATTTATTGCAGGAAAATTTCTTACACACAAGCAGGAGAGGAGAAACAAAATGGCAAAAATCACACCGAAGGAAAACTGGCTGAGACTGGGCCGCGGCGAGATGCCGGCCTACGTTCCCCGTTTTACCATGATGGGAGATGAATACATGGGCGAGGCAGCGGTTAAAATGCTGGCTCCCATGGTATTTAAACAGAATCACTTTACGGACGGCGGCTATGACATGTGGGGTGTCCGCTATGTGGCCGACGCCAATACCGGCGCAACCCTGCCCGAGCCCGGCAACTTCATCCTTCAGGATATTGAAGACTGGGAGAAGGTCATCAAATTCCCGGAGCAGCCCAAGGACATCGATTACGAGAAAATGTACGAGCATGACCTCATCGCCATGAAGGTGGACAGGGACAAATCCGCCACCATGGCCGGCCCCGGCCTTATGCCCTTCCAGCAGCTGGTAGCTTTCATGGGCTTTACCGAAGGCCTGATGGCCCTGATTACCGACCCGGATTCCGTCAAGGATATGCTCAATGCCATGGTGGATTTCCTGGAGCCCACCATGTACGCCACCGTGGAATACTACAAACCCGACATCTGGTACCTGCTGGATGATACGGCTGCGAAGGAGACGCCCTTCTTCTCCATGGAAGTTTACAGAGACGTCTTCAAGCCCATCTATGCCCGTCTGGCCAAGCCGGCCACCGACAGGGGCATCCCCGTGGAATTCCACAACTGCGGCCGCTGCGAGGATCAGGTCGGCGATATGATCGATTTCGGCGTGAAATACTGGGATCCCGCCCAGGAAACCAACGATCTTCTGGCTGTGAAGGAGAAATACAAAGGCAAGATCTGCATCTGCGGCGGCTGGGACTGGGACCACCATATTCCGAAAAACTGGCCGAACTTTGACGAAGAGGAAATCCGCCAGGGCGTGCGGGATTCCATTGACAAATACTGTGAGGGCGGCGGCTATGCCTTCGGCGGCGGCGTGCCCGGCATGAACGATGCAGCGAGACGGGTCAATGAAATCGTCCGCGACGAGGTGCACTGGTACGGCCGTAAGGTCTACGGGTATACCGACTGAGTATTATGCGACCAAAAAAACGGGCCTGCACTTGCTGCAGGCCTGTTTTCGCGTTATAATCTAAAACAGCAATACGGAGAAGAACAGACGGCGGTTCCGCCGCAGGAAGGAGCAGAATATGAAGATACTTTTGGTGGGCGGATTCCTCGGGTCCGGCAAAACCAGTTTTATCATTAAGCTGGCACATCATATGATAGACGACCTGGGCATCGGCAATATTGTGATTCTGGAAAACGAAATCGGAGAAATCAGCGTGGACGACAAGGTCCTGAAGGGCTCCGGCTATGAAGTCAGAGGCCTCTTTGCCGGCTGCGTCTGCTGTACCCTGGCGGGAGAACTGCCCAGTACCATCCGTTCCATAGAGAAGGACATCAATCCCGACTGGATTATCATGGAAGCCACGGGTGTGGCCTTCCCTTACAACATCAAGGAGAATCTCCAGGGAGCCCTGGGGCTGGAATGCCGCATTGTCACCCTGGCGGATGCCCAGCGGTGGAACCGCCTGATCAAGGCCATGGAGCATCTCTTCGTCTACCAGATGAAGGATGCGGACGTGGTTCTGGCCAACAAGGCCGACCTGGTGGACGCGGAAACCCTGCAGGGTGTCCTTGCCTCCATCAAAGAGGTTTCCGGCTGCGAAGAGGTGGTTGCCACCTGCGCAAACGAAGGCATTGATTCAAAGCTTCTGGACAGGATTATTACCGGAGAGGCCTGACAAAGGACGTATTCCGTAAGAGATACAGATACGGGAGAGGAAGAAGAACATGGAAGAGAAGGACAAGGAAATAAGGGAAGAGGCGTGCGCCTGTGAGGAGCACGGCCACGAACATCATCACGACCACGACCATCATGATCATGAACATCATCATGAGCATGATCATCATGACCATGACCATGATCATGACCACCATCATCATGATGACGAATGCGACTGCGGCTGCCATGATCACGAACACCACCACGATGACGAGTGCGGGTGCAGCGATCCCAACTGTACGGATCCCTCCCATCATCACCACCATCACCACGATGGCCCGGTGAGCATTTCCCATCACGAAACCAGCATCATCGGCGCGGTCAAGGGTGTGATGAAGGAGAAGAACTTCGAGACGGCGGAAAAGGCCCTGGCAGACCAGATGAAGGAATGCGGCCGGCTGGTCACTGGCGCGGGCGGCATCATCGGACACATCAAATTCGTGCTTTCCGGTCCCGGAAAGTGCAGCCAGATCTCCGTGACGGACGTGGACGAGAACATCCGCCGGTTCGACGGAACGAATTCCACCCTGGAGGGCGTGGCCATTGTCTTCATGGTGGAGGATGAGGTCCTGACGGATATTTTAAACAAAACCATCTGCACATTGATTGAAGAGCAGTAGTAATGAGAAAGGGGCAGCGCATTTGCCCCTTTTCCTCATAACGGGCAGTATCGATAATTACTTCCGCCCTGCGGAACATGAGAAAGGGGTATTACATGGGTATTTTTTCAAAGATTCACAGATTCCGGGAAGCAGGAGAGGCGGCGAATGTACACAACGTGGAACGGTTCGGCGAACCGGCCCGCTCCCTGTTTACCACGACAAAGCTGCTGTCGCTCCACCATCATATCGATATTGTGGACAATGAGGGGACGATCGTCTACCAGGCCAGGTCAAAGGCCATTTCCCTGCATGACAGCACGACCCTGTACGACGCCGCAGGCAACTGGGTGGCGAAGATAGAGAAACGGCTGATGTCCTTTCATGAGCGGCACGACGTGGAAATGGCGGACGGCACCCAGTTCGGGCTTTCCACCGAGCTTTTCCACCTGATTAAAAATATCACCAACATCGAGGAGCTGGGCTGGCAGCTTCGGGGAAATGTGCTGGAGCTGAATTTCGAACTGTATGACGAGCGGGATGAAATCCTGGCCGTAATCAGCCAGAAAATGATCTCCTTCCACGATAAATACTGTATCGACATTTACCGCCCGGAGCAGGAGGCGAAGATCATCGCCATCCTCATCACGCTCCAGCATATGATTATTGACCGCGAAAACAGCAGGTCCTCCGATGACTGAGGCCCGGAACAGGAAGTATAAATGGAAAAAAGAAAACCGGTGGTGGGCGTAACGCCGCTTTGGGATGAGGAAAAGGAAAGCATCTGGATGCTGCCCGATTATATGGAGGGGATCCGCTTTGCCGGCGGCCTGCCGGTCATCCTGCCCTTTACGGAGGATATACAGGAGGTCCGGCAGCTGGTGAAGCAGTGTGACGGTGTCCTTCTGACCGGCGGCCAGGACGTGTCTCCGGCGCTGTATCACGAAGAGCCCCTTGCAGGGCTGGTGGTCACCTGTCCGAAGCGGGATACCCTGGAAAAGCTTGTGCTGCAGGCAGCCATTGAAAGTGAGAAGCCGGTGCTTGGCATCTGCCGCGGCATCCAGCTTATCAATGTTTTCCTTGGGGGTACCCTCTACCAGGACATTCCCACACAGCATCCATCGGAGATTACCCACCGGCAGCAGGCTCCCTATGACCGGCCGGTGCATGAAGTGTCCCTGGTACAGGATTCTCCCCTGCAGATACTGCTGGGGCAGGAAAGCCTCTTTGTAAACAGCAGCCACCACCAGGCGGTAAAGGCGCTTGCCCCGGGCCTTGTGCCGATGGCCTTTTCCCCCGACGGGCTGACGGAGGCCGTATACCTGCCGGAAAAGCCCTTTTTCTGGGCTGTCCAGTGGCATCCGGAGCGGCTGTTCCGCAAAGACGAGGGAAACGGCAGGATTTTCCGGGCATTTATCGATGCAATGGCATAAAAGAAAATGAAGGACGGCAGCAGGAAGACCTGTCCCTGAAGAAATGAAAGGAGAGACCGGAACATGAATACCTTTGACTGGATAGAAAATACCACACCGGAAGCGGAGGGCATACCTTCTTCCGCCGTGCTTGCCTTTCTTGATGCGGTGGAGGCGGAGGGCCTGCAGCTGCACAGCCTGCACATTATCCGCAACGGAAAAATGGCGGCCGCCGGCGTTGCCGCGCCTTTTACGGAGGACAGTATTCACCGGATTTATTCCGCGGCGAAGGGCATTGTGTCCGCGGCCACTCTTTTCGCCATAAGCGAGGGGTATTACGATTTTGATACGAAGGTTGTGCCTCTTCTCCGGTCCCACATGCCGGAGAACCTGGATCCGCGCTTCGAAGAGCTGACCGTATACCACCTGCTGACCATGACCACCGGCCATAATGCGGAAACCTTCTCGAAAATGCAGACCAGCGACGACTGGGTGCGCACCTTCTTTGAGCTGCCGCCGGTATACGAGCCGGGAACCGTCTTTTTCTACGATATCGGGGCCCAGTATGTGCTGAATTTCCTGCTCCTGCAGGAAACCGGACAGAATGTGGAGGAATATTTAAAACCGAGGCTTCTGGATCCGCTGGGTATCGAGCTTAAGGCCCTGCACGGCGCCCGGGAGGTGTTCAATTCCTCCACCATCCATCTGCGGCCCGCAGACATGGCAAAGCTGGCCCTCTTTTACTTAAATGAGGGCAGCTGGAAGGGCAAACAGCTTCTGGACAGGCAGCTGGCGAAAGAAGCCGGCCGCTTCCACGTGTCCAATGCCGACCCGGCCAGGGGCCTGACAAATTCCACCGCAGGCTACGCCCTGCACATGTGGCGCAATGCCGTGGGCGGCTTCCGGCTGGACGGCGGACAGGGACAGTTCGGCCTGGTTTACCCGGAGGCAGATATGGCCGTGGGCATGATGTCCTGCGAGCGGAACATGCACCGTATCCTGGAGCTGTTCCAGGAGAAGGTATACCTGGCCTGCCGCTTACGGCCCCTGCCGGAGGATGCTTCTGCCAAAAAAGCCCTGGCGGAAAGGCTGGAAAACTGGACGCTGGCGCCCCGGACCTTCCTCTTTTCTTCGCCGAAGGAGCGTGAACTGGAGGGTACGGTGTGGAGGTTTGAGCCGAATAAACCGGGCATTGATACGGTTGACTTCCGTTTTGACGGGGAGACGGCCCCGACCGTTACCTTTGAGGACGGTGCAAAGCGTACGGCCGTGTGCGGACGGGAAGGTAAGTGGCAGCCTGGACGCGGCTACCTGTTCACCCGTCAGGATGAGCTGGAGGTGGGCGACCTGTTCCGCATCCTCTTCCGGGATAAGGCGGAAAGTGTGTGCAGCGCGGGCTGGAACGCAGACGGATCCTTCGAAGTGCAGTTTCGAAGTCCGTCCATGTTGGACCGGGCTTACGGACGTTTCGCATTTCTCGGAGACGAAGTCACCCTTACCCTTTCCCCGGAATTCGGCGCCGACCCCGGCTCCGCCGCAAAACCCGGCTCCTTCCCGGCACCCCTTTTCCCCCTTGTTCTGAAGGGTAGAAGGTGCTGAATGGACTAAAAAGTGCAAAAAAAAGAGCAGCTCAGGCTGCTCTTTTTAATATGAAATAGAAAAATCTTCTTCATTCCGGCGGAATAAACCGGTTGAACCGGCCGTGTGTGTTAACAACTGACCCGGCAGAAGAACCGCCGACGTGACGCTTCGCCGTTGAAAACCTGCCGCATTCTCAAATCCG
>CADBNF010000026.1 GCA_902796005.1 uncultured Lachnospiraceae bacterium
CGACAGCATCACCGTTGCCGAGCCCCTTCTGGGCGAGGTAGGCAGCGATGCCACCGTTATCAACGAGGACAAGAAGGCTGTTGCCGAAATCGTTACCGCGGAAGCCGTAAAGACCGCCGGTTATGATTCCCTGGAAGCTGCAGAAGCCGACGGCGTTGCCTTCGTTTTCATGGGTCATGGTACCGCCCATGAGGCCAAGGTTTCCTACAGCCAGATGCAGGCCCAGATGGACGAGCTTGGTTACAAGAACGTCTTCATCGGCACGGTTGAAGGCGAGCCGGAAGAGACCGCCTGCGAGAACGTCATTGATGCCATCCATGAAGCAGGATACACGAAAGTGATTATCCGTCCCCTGATGGTGGTTGCCGGTGACCATGCCAACAATGACATGGCAGACATAGACGATCCGGAATCCTGGATCAGCCAGTTCTCTGATTCCGCGTATTTCGAGTCCGTTGAGTGCCAGATTGCCGGTCTCGGCAGAATCGCTGACATTCAGGCTCGGTATGTAGCCCATACCAAGGCTGCCATTGACGCACAGTAATAATCATTCTCAGTAAATAACGCTTAACGACACCGGCGTCCGGCAAAGTCCGGACGCCGGTTTTTCGCCTAAGGCTTTACGGGCTGGAAATACAGACTTAACCCGTATGCGAAAACACGCCGGCGGAAGAAAGGAAGGCCGTTTTTGATTGAACTTCGCAACCTGACCAAGAAATTTGATGACTTTACGGCAGTGGACAACGTCAGCTTCCAGGTGAAAACCGGGGAGTTTTTCGGCCTTTTAGGGCCTAACGGCGCAGGAAAAACCACCACCATCAGCATGATTTCCACCGTATTGCTGCCCACAGCAGGAGAAATCCTGGTGGACGGGAAGATCCTGGACAGGAAGGCATCGAAGGAAAAACGCAAGCTTTCCGTCATTACCCAGGAATACTCCATGCGCCAGGACATGAACATGGACGAGGTCATGGAATACCAGGGACGGCTGTATTTTCTTCCCTTAAAGGAAATCCGTCGGAAAACGGAGGAGCTGCTGGATTTTGTCGGCCTGACCGAATTCCGCAAGCGTACGGTCCGCCGCCTCTCCGGCGGTATGAAGAGAAAGCTGATGGTCTGCAGGGCCCTGCTCATTGAGCCGGAAATCCTGCTGCTGGACGAGCCCACCGCCGGTATGGACGCCATTTCCCGGCGGCAGATGTGGAACCTTCTCCGGCAGCTGCATGAGAGGGGCATGACCATTATCCTGACCACCCATTACATCGAAGAGGCCCAGAACCTGTGCAACCGGGTGGCCATGATGAACAAGGGAAAGCTGGTCAAGCTGGATTCGCCCGATGCACTGATTCAGGAGCTGGGTGCCTTTACGGTGGATGAAACCGGAGAGGAAGGACTGGTCAGCCGGTATTTCCACGAGCGGGAGGAAGCCATACAGTATCTTTCCACTGCGGGAAACCAGGCAGCCCTGCGGGCCACGACCCTGGAGGACGTATTTGTGGAGGTGGCCGGCAGGAAGCTTACCTGACAGACCGGCCGGAAAACGAAAAGCGTTTATTACAGGAGGAATCCTTATGGGAATCGTAACGGTATTGTGGGAAAAATGGACGGAATTCAGGCGGGATTTCTACAAAATCACCGTGGCGGCCATGATCTCTCCGCTGATGTACCTCATTATCTTCGGGATGGGAATCCAGACGACCTCCCACGGAGAGCCCTATCTGCATTTCCTGATTCCCGGCATCGTGGCCATGGCCACCATGACCGGAAGCTTTTCCGCCATTGCCCAGAACATGAGCGTACAGCGGCTGTATGAAAAGGCACTGGACCAGGTGATGGTTTCGCCCACGCCTCTGTGGCAGTTTATCCTGGGGCAGATCATCGGCGGAAGCCTGAGAGGACTGTATGCCGGCGGCATTATCCTGCTGCTGACCTCCCCCATCCGCACGGACCTGACCTTCAACGGCCTGTCCGTCATCATCATGTTTCTGAACGGGATGGTCTTTTCCACCATTGCCCTGGTGCTTTCCTTCCTGGCTAAAAGCTATACGGACGCGCCGCGGTTTACTTCCTATATCATTATGCCCATGTCCTTCCTGTGCAATACTTTCTTTGCCACGGATCAGATGCCTGCCGGCTTCCGTCAGGTTGTTTCCGCCCTTCCCCTGTCCCAGACCAGCTCCATGATCCGGGCCATTGCCAACGGGGAGGCCCCGGGAATCGCAGGTTTTGTCATCCTTGGCGCGTACCTTGCGGTGTTCGGACTCCTGTCCGTCTGGTTTATCTATAAGAAGAAAAACCTGTAGGAGGGAGGAGAGAAAATGCGGTTCGAGAAAGAAAAACGACCGGGAAGGCTGCTGCGCAGGGGCTTCTGCCTGGCGCTGGCAGCAGGGATGCTCCTGTCTTCACCGGTGTCCGCCCTGTGTGATACGGAGGAAGAGGAGGAAATCCCCATGGATGAGCGCGCGGCCCAGGCCCAGAAGGAAATCCGCACGGCCGCCGTGGGAAAATACGGCATGGTGCCGATCTACGGCCGGGACGTGGCGGACGGCGTCTATGACATTACCGTGGAATCCAGCTCGCCCTTCTTCCATATTCCGGAGGCAAAGCTTTACGTGGAAAACCACGAGATGCGGGCGGAAATCACCATTTACAGTACGAGCTACACCTACGTTTACCCGGGAACCTCCCAGGAAGCGAAAAAGCTGAAGGAAGCGGACTGGACGGCCGCGAAGGTAAAGGGAGACTATTCGGTCTTTACCTTTCCCATTGAGGCCCTGAACACCCCGGTTTCCTGCGCGGCCTACAGTAAGAGGAGAAAGAGATGGTACGACCGGAACCTGGTATTTGAAGCGGCCTCCCTGCCCGAGGGTACCCTGGCCTTTGATCTGCCCGATTATGAGCTTATCGAAGAGGCCATCAAGGACTTCGAGACCGGTGATGTGCCGGAGGAAGCCGTTCCCGTTAAGGAACCGGATCCGGTGACCCTGCCCATGGAGGACGGGGAGTACTCCATCGAGGTGAACATGACCGGCGGAAGCGGCCGGGCCAGCATCAGCTCGCCCACCCTTCTGACCGTCCGGGACGGAAAGGCCTATGCCACCCTGCTGTGGAGCAGTACCTACTACGATTACATGATTCTGGAGGAGAAATATTATTATAATCTGACAGAGGACGGGGGAAATTCCTCCTTTGAAATCCCGATCACCGTGATGGATGAGGGCATGCCGGTGATTGCCGACACCACCGCCATGGGGGATCCGGTGGAAATCCAGTATGTACTGACCTTCTATGAGGAATCCATCGGCACGAAGGACCAGATTCCCCAGGAGGCGGCAAAAAAGGTCTTCATCATTGCCGCGGTGATCATCGTGGCCGGCGGCATCCTGAATTACCGTATCAAGAAAAAAAGAAAATAAACCTGTCCCGGCAAAGATTGTCTCCGGCTAAAGTGAACGCCTTGACAATGGCGAGACAGGTATGGGATAATCCTGACAAAACCAAAACTTATCAATACCGTTTTTTTATAACAGAGGAAAATGAAATGAAAAAAGTGACAACAATCGTTCTTGCAGGTATTCTTTCTGCGTCGGTACTGGCCGGCTGCGGTTCCGGAAACGGCAGCGCGGCGGCGTCTTCCGCAGCGGAAGCAGCTTCCTCCGCGGTTTCTTCCGTTTCGGAGGCTGTATCTGAAGCGGTTTCCGCGGTTTCGGAAGCTGCCTCCCAGGCTGAGGCGGCCCTGCCCGACGGCGTATACACGGCTGAATTTACCACCGACAGCACCATGTTCCACATCAACGAGGCCCTGGACAACAAGGGAACCCTCACCGTGGAGAACGGACAGATGACGATCCACATCACCCTGGCATCCAAGTCCATCGTGAACCTGTATCCCGGACTGGCGGAGGACGCCCAGAAGGCCGGCGCGGTTCTCCTGGAGCCCACGGAGGACGAGGTGACCTATTCCGACGGCATGACGGAGACGGCCTACGGCTTTGACGTACCGGTTCCGGCGCTGGATGAGGAATTCGACGTGGCCATTATCGGGACCAAGGGAAACTGGTATGACCACAAGGTAATGGTTTCCAACCCGGTAAAGGCAGAGTAAACCGGATCCGGCGGCGGATAGGGTCGGCGGTATAAATATTTTGAAGGAGTTTGTACGGTTATGACGGTAGAGCTGACGCTGCTGGCGGTGATTGCCGGTTTTGTCGTGGACTGCTTTCTGGGAGACCCGGCGGGCTTTCCCCACCCGGTTATCCTCATCGGAAAAGGCATTTCCTTTTTTGAGCGGGTGCTGCGGAAGAGATTTCCGAAAACGGAAAAGGGAGAATTTACGGCCGGCTGCCTGATGACGGTATTTGTTGCGGTGCTTTCAGGGGTGATTCCCTTCCTGATTCTTTTCCTGTGCCGCAAGGTGAATATCTGGCTGTATTTCGCGGTCTGCTGCTTCATGAGCTGGCAGATCTTTGCGGCGAAATGCCTCAAGGACGAGGCCATGAAGGTGCATGCCCGGCTGAAGAAGCGGGATCTGGAAGGCGCCAGGGCCCAGGTGGGCATGCTGGTGGGCAGGAATACGGAAAACCTTTCCGCCGCCCAGGTGGCCAAGGCTGCCGTGGAAACCGTGGCGGAGAATACCTCCGACGGGGTGATAGCCCCGCTGTTCTGGATGATCATTTTCGGCCCGGTGGGCGGCTTCGTCTACAAGGCCATCAACACCATGGACTCCATGGTGGGCTACAAGAACGACAAATACCTGTATTTCGGGCGCTGCGCAGCGAAAACCGATGACGTGGCCAACTTCATCCCGGCCCGGCTTTCGGCCCTGGGCATGATTGCCGGCGCTGCCTTTACGGGCCTGGACGCGAAAAATGCCTTCCGCATCTGGAAGCGGGACAGGCGGGCCCATTCGAGCCCCAATTCCGCCCAGACGGAATCCGTAACGGCAGGCGCGCTGCATGTGCAGCTGGGCGGAAACGCCTATTATTTCGGAAAGCTGTACGAGAAACCCACCATCGGGGATCCCGACAGGAATATCAAGGCCTCGGATATTATCCGGACCTGCTCTTTGATGTATGCCACCAGCATTTTCCTGCTGGCGGTACTGGAAGCGGCCGCCTTTATTGTGGTGCTTCTGATTAAATAAGGAAGAAACAGCACGCCCGGCAGGGAACTTTTCCGCCGGATACCTGCTGCAGGACAGGAAAACATGATTATCAACAGTACCTACGGACACGGCGGCGACGTCTACAAAAACGAAATCGAACAGGATTTTTCCATCAACGTCAACCCCTTCGGCACCCCCGAAGAGGTGGTGCAGGCGGCAGCAGAGGCCTGCAGCAGACTGACGGCCTATCCGGACCCCTATTGCCTGAAGCTTCGGGACCGGCTTTCGGCGGTTACCGGGCGGAGACCGGAGGAAATCATCTGCGGAAACGGGGCGGCGGAGCTGGTTTTCCAGTTCGTCCAGGCCTTAAAGCCCACCCATGCCCTTCTTCCGGTACCCTCCTTCTCGGAATATGAGTCTGCCCTTGCGGCTGCTGGCTGCCCGGTGGACTATTATTTCCTGAAAAGGGAAGAGGGCTTTGCCCTGACCCGGGACATCCTGGCGAAGATTACGAAGGAGACCCAGCTTCTGATGCTGTGCAGCCCGAACAATCCCACGGGCCTGTGCATCGGCAGGGACCTGCTGATGGAAATCCTTCAGAAATGCCGCGAAACCGGTACCTGGCTTTTCCTGGACGAATGCTTCCTGGATCTGTCCGACGAGGAAAAGGCCTTCTCCCTCATTCCGTATCTGGAAAAGAACGACCGGGTATTTATCCTGCGGGCCTTTACGAAGATGTTCGGCATGGCGGGGGTGCGTCTGGGCTACGGCCTCTGCGCGGATGCGGAAATGCTGGAGAAAATGTGCGTCCTGGTGCAGCCCTGGAATATTTCCGCCGTGGCCCAGGCCGCGGGTCTGGCCGCCCTTTCCCTGACCGGCTGGCAGGAAAAGACCCGGCAGGTTATCCGGCAGGAAAAGGCATATCTTATGCGGGAGCTGAAGGCACTGGGCATCAACGTCCTGCCCGGTGAAGCGAATTTCCTGATGCTTTCCGGCGTCGGAGACCTTTATGAACGGCTGCTGGAGAGGAAAATCCTCATCCGCAACTGTGCAAACTACAAGGGTCTGGAAAAGGGAGACGTGCGCATCGCGGTGCGGCTGCATGAGGAAAACGAAGCCTTCATCGCCGTGCTTAAGGAGATGTATCATGCATAAAACGGGAATAGAAGACCATTATGCGGTAATTGACGGCAAAAGACTGCAGTTCGGCTACACCACCGGCACCTGCGCGGCGGCGGCAGCCAAGGCAGCGGCCCTCTACCTGATCACCGGAAAATGCCCGGAGACGGTGGGCATCGCCACACCCAAGGGCATCGACCTGGACCTGGAGGTGCTTAACGGAGAAAAAAAGGACGGTTCCGCAACCTGCGCCGTACGGAAATATTCCGGCGACGACCCGGATGTCACCAACGGCATCCTGGTGTATGCGACCGTGACCTGGCAGCAGGAGCCTGTGATCCTGGTAGACGGCGGCATCGGCGTCGGCCGGGTGACCAAACCGGGACTGAAGCAGGCAATCGGGGAAGCGGCCATCAACCCGGTGCCGAAGCAGATGATCATCAATGCGGTGACGGAGGCTCTGTCGGACTGCGGCCAGGCGGAGGGCATGAAGGTCATCATTTCCATCCCCGAGGGGGTGGAGCTGGCAAAACAGACCTTCAACCCGAGGCTCGGCATCGAAGGCGGCATCTCTGTTCTGGGCACCAGCGGCATCGTGGAGCCCATGAGTGAATCCGCCCTGACGGAGAGCATTGATCTGGAAATCCGGCAGAAAAAAGCCATGGGCCTGTCCCGGCTTATTATTGTCCCGGGCAATTACGGGGAGGATTTCCTGCATACTCTGTTTGCGGTGCGGGATTCGGAGCTGGTGAAATGCTCCAACTTCATCGGCCTTTCCCTGGATTATGCGGTGAATGCCGGCTTTTCCGAGGTCCTGCTGGTGGGCCATATCGGCAAATTCATCAAACTGGCCGGTGGCATCATGAACTCCCATTCCAAAGAGGCCGACGGCCGTGCCGAGCTGATGGCAGCCTGCGCACTACGGGCGGGCTGCACCGGGGAGACCGCGCGGCAGATCCTGGATTGTGTAACGACGGACGAAATGCTGCGGATCCTGGGCAGGCAGAAGCTTCTTGAGAAAACCATGGCCGTGGCAGCGGAAAAGATAGATTTTTACATTCGTAACCGGGTAAAAAACCGGCTGACCATCGGGGCGGTGGTGTTTTCCAACGAAACAGGCATTCTGTGCACCACCGGACCGGCGGATAAATGGCTGGAAGAGTATAAGGAGAGAGACAATGGCTAAAGGAAAATTATACGGTGTTGGTGTGGGCCCGGGGGACCCGGAGCTTCTTACCCTGAAGGCAATGCGGCTGATGCGTGAGGCGGATCTGATCGCGGTTCCCCACAAGGACAAGGACAAATGCTTCGCCCTTTCCATCGCGGCCGGCGCGATGCCCGAAGTAATGGAAAAGGATTTCCTGGAAATCGACATGCCCATGACCCTGGACTATGAAAAGAGGGAGCAGGCCTATGTGGCGGGAACCGCAAAGCTTGCGGCGGCCCTTGATGAGGGGAAAACCGTGGTTTTCCTGGTGCTGGGCGACCCGACAGTGTATTCCACCTATTGTTATCTGCACGAACGGATCGTAAAGCTCGGCTATGAGACGGAGATTGTGCCCGGCATTACCTCCTTCTGCGCTTCCGCGGCGGCGCTGAATATTCCGCTGTGTGAGGACAAGGAAGAAGTGCACATTATTCCCGGCGTGTTCAACCCCGTTGACGCCCTGGAGTATCCCGGAACGAAGGTCATGATGAAGAACCGGCTGCCGGTATCCCTGCAGGAGCTGAAGAAGAGAAATCTCTCCGTATACATGGTGGAAAACTGCGGTACGGAAAACCAGAAAATGTATTACAGCGCGGAGGAAATCCCGGAGGATGCGGGCTATTATTCCGTAATGATTATCAAGGAGGAGAAGAAGAAATGATTCATTTCGTAGGGGCAGGCAGCGGTGCTGCCGATCTGATTACTGTGCGGGGAAGAAAATTCCTTGAGGAAGCGGATGTGATTATTTATGCCGGATCCCTGGTGAATCCGGAGCATCTTTCCTGGAAAAAGGACAGCTGTGTGGTCTATGACAGTGCGAAAATGACCCTGGAAGAGGTCCTGGACGTGATGTTCGACGCAGAGGAAAAGGGCCTGACCACCGTCCGCCTGCATACCGGAGACCCCTGCCTGTACGGCGCCATCCGTGAGCAGATGGACGTACTGGACGAGAAGGGCATTTCCTATGATTACTGCCCCGGCGTTTCCGCCTTCTGCGGCGCAGCTTCCGCCCTGAACCTGGAATACACCCTGCCGGATGTTTCCCAGAGTGTAATCATTACCCGTATGGCCGGCAGGACACCGGTGCCGGAGCGGGAGAGCATCCGTTCCTTCGCCGCCCACCAGACCACCATGGTGCTTTTCTTAAGCTCCTCCCTTCTGGATGGTCTGCAGGCCGAGCTGATCGCCGGCGGATATGATGAAAATACCCCCGCGGCCATCGTTTACCGGGCTACCTGGCCGGATGAGCGCAAATATATCTGCACCGTGGGCACCATTGCCCAGTGTGCAAAGGAAAATGATGTCACCCGTATGGCCCTGATTATCGTGGGCAATGTGGTGAACAGCACCAATTACCGCAGGTCTGACCTGTACAATCCCAACTTTACCACGGGATACCGGGAAGCGAAGAAGGTGGAGGAGTGAATATAAGGCTGCTGTCTTATACTTCTGCCGGGGCGGCACTGGCCGAAACCATGGCAGGGAAGCTTTCGGGCCTTGGGCATGACTGTACCTGTTATGCCCCGGAAAAGTATGCCCCGAAGGGGACGGTTCCCCTGGCCACGGATTCCTCCGGCTGGGCAAAGGAGGGCTTTGCCGAAGCGGACGCTCTGGTTTTCATCTGTGCGGCCGGTATTGCGGTCAGGGCCATCGCGCCGTATGTGAAAAGCAAGAAGGAGGACCCGGCCGTCATTCTCTGCGATGAGCTGGGAAGGTACTGCGTGCCCCTGCTGTCGGGCCATCTGGGCGGGGCGAACGAGCTGGCCCTGGAGATTGCCCGGACAACCGGCGCGGAACCGGTGCTGACCACCGGCACCGACCTTCACGGGCTTTTTGCCGTGGACGTTTTCGCGAAGAAGAACCATCTGTATATCGGAAGCATGCTGCTGGCAAAGGAGGTGTCCGCCGCCCTTCTTCGGGGGGAAAGCGTGGGCTTTGAAAGTGACCTTCCGGTAAAGGGAGAGCTTCCCGAAGGCCTTACCCGGGAGGTTGGGCCGGCTTTGGGCATCTGCATTACCGCGGATCCGGATAAAAAGCCCTTTGAAAAAACCCTGCAGCTTATCCCGATGCAGTATGCGGCGGGCCTGGGCTGCCGCAGGGAAAAAAGCGAGGAAGAGCTGGAAGCCTTTTTCTTACAGGAGCTGGAAAAGGCCGGCGTTCGCCGGCAGCAGGTCCGCTGTATCGCCAGCATAGACGTGAAAAAGGACGAAGAGGCGATTCTGGCCCTTTCCCGGAAATACCGGCTGCCCTTTGCGGTGTTTTCCGCGGAGGAGCTGGAAAGGGTGCCGGGAGAATTTACAACCTCGGAATTTGTAAAAAAGGTCACCGGCGTGGATTCCGTCTGCGAACGGGCCGCGGCTGCGGCATCGGGCGGAAGGCTGGTGGTGAAAAAACAGGCAGCCGGCGGCTGTACATTTGCGCTGGCGCAATATGATCAGGAGGAAATACATTTTGGCTAAACTGTATGTTGTGGGCATCGGCCCGGGAAGCTATGAAAATATGACCATGAGAGCCCAGCAGGCTCTGGCCGGCTGTGATGTTATCGTGGGATACAATGTCTATGTGGATCTGGTGAAGGATCATTTTGCGGACAAGGAATTCCTGACCACCCCCATGCGTAAGGAGGTGGAGCGCTGCGAGCTGGCGCTGGAAAAGGCCCAGGAGGGCAGGACCGTCGCCATGATCTGCTCCGGTGACGCCGGCGTATACGGCATGAGCGGCCTTATCGAGGAGCTGGCGGTGAAGTATCCGGATGTGGAAGTGGAGACCGTGCCCGGCGTATCCGCCGTACTTTCCGGCGCTGCCGTTTTAGGCGCTGCCCTGATGCACGATTTCGCCGTGATTTCCTTAAGCGACTGGCTGACCCCCTGGGAAAAGATCGAAAAACGGCTGGCCTTTGCGGCCCAGGCGGATTTTGTCATGTGCTTCTACAATCCCTCCAGCCACGTGCGCAAGGATTACCTGCAGAAGGCCTGTGAAATCCTGCTGCAGTATATTTCTCCCGAAACCGTATGCGGTATCGTGAAAAATATCGGCAGGGAAGGCCAGGAAGCGACCGTCCTTACCCTGGGAGAGCTGAAGGACACGCCGGTGGATATGTTCTCCACCGTCTTTGTGGGCAATTCCCAGACGAAGAAGATCGGCAATAAGATGGTAACACCGAGAGGATACAAGCATGATTAATGTGCTTCTTTTTGCCGGAACCACGGAAGGCAGGGAAGTGGCGGAGGCTGTAAGCGGAAAGAACATTTCCCTGACGGTTTCCGTGGCAACGGAATACGGTGAAACGGGATTTCCGGAGACGGAAAATATTCACGTGATTTCCGGAAGAAAGGATGAGGGGCAGATCCTGGACCTTATCCGCGAACTGCAGGCGGAGCTGGTGATAGACGCCACCCACCCCTATGCGGCGGAGGTGACGAAAATCCTGCGCAAGGTCTGCGAAGAATCCGGCACGGAGTATCTCCGCCTGCTTCGGCAGGAAGACCTTTCCGGCACGGAGAACGCTGTCTTTGTGAATGATACGAAGGAAGCGGCGGCTTTCCTGAATACGGTGACGGGAAGCGCGCTTCTGACCACGGGCAGTAAAGAGCTGGCGACCTATACCACGGTTACGGATTACAAAAACCGCCTGTTTGCCCGCATCCTTCCCCTGCCGGACGGTATGGAGAAGGCGGCGGCCCTGGGCTATGACGGAAAGCACGTCATCGGCATGCAGGGACCCTTTACCGAGGAAATGAACACCGCCATGCTTAAAATGCTGGGTGTGCAGTACCTGGTAACCAAGGATACCGGCAATGCCGGCGGCTTTTCCGAGAAAATCCGCGCGGCGAAAAGCTGCGGCGTCACCCCGATCATTATCCGCCGTCCCCTGGCGGAGGAGGGCATAAGCGTGGCGGAGTGCCTGGAGCTTCTGGGAAAACGCTGCGGCTTTACCCCGGAAAAAAGGAAAAAGGTCACCATCCTCGGTACGGGCATGGGAAGCGCAGCCACCATGACCGAACAGGCGGAGGAGGCCTGCCGTTCCTGCGGACTTATCGTAGGGGCGAAACGGCTTACGGAAAGCCTGTCCCGGTTCGGCAAGCCCTCGAAGAACGCGGTGCTGGCCGAGGACATCGAGAAAATCATCCGGGAAAGCGAAGCGGAGGCTGTCGTGGTGGCCATGTCCGGCGACACGGGCTTTTTCAGCGGCACCAAGACCCTGCTTCCCCTGATTGCGGACCTTAAGCCCGTCGTATTGCCGGGGATTTCCTCCTTCCAGTATTTTGCGGCCCGGGCCGGCCTGTCCTGGGACAATGCCCTGCTGGTCAGCGCCCACGGCAGAAGCTGCAATTACGTGGCGAAAATCCGGAAGAACAAAAAGGTATTTGCCCTGACCGGGGGAGAATCCCGGGTAAAGGATATCCTGGAGGCCCTGGCGGAAAACGGCCTGGGCTTCGTCCGGATAACCGTAGGGGAAAACCTTTCCTATGAAAACGAGACCATTACCCGCGGCACGGTACAGGAGCTGGCCGGAAGAGAATTCGATTCCCTGGCGGTCATCTGCGCGGAAAACGATCGGGCGGAAGCGCTTCCGGCGGGCTACGGCTGGGAGGATGAGGCCTTCCTTCGGGCAGAGGTGCCCATGACAAAGCAGGAAATCCGCACCGTCACCCTGGCCAAACTGGCCCTTACCCGGACGTCCCTGTGCTGGGATGTGGGTGCCGGCACGGGCTCCGTATCCCTGGAGATGGCGAACCTTGCCGAGGACGGAGAGGTCTACGCCGTGGAGCAGAAGGAAGAGGCCTGCGATCTTATCGAAAAGAACAAAAAGCATCTGGGCATCACCAATGTGACGGTGGTACGCGGAAAAGCCCCCGAGGCCATGAAGGACCTGCCCGCCCCCACCCATGTATTTGTGGGCGGCAGCAGCGGCAACCTAAGGGAAATCCTGCAGCTGGTGCTGGAGAAAAATCCCGCCGCGCGGATTGTCATCAACGCGGTGACCGCGGAAACCATTGCGGAATCCGTGGAGGTGCTCAAAGAGCTTCCCGTAACCGACCCGGATATCGTCCAGCTGTCCGCCGCAAGGGGCAGGAAGCTGGGAAGATACCACCTGATGACGGCGGTGAACCCGGTGTTCATCTTTACCTGCGAAGGGAGGAAGGCAGATGAATAATCCCCGGATCCTGCTGGCGGCCCCGGCTTCCGGCAGCGGAAAAACCATGATTACCTGCGGCATCCTGCAGGCGCTGCACGACCGCGGCATGAAGGTTTCCTCCTTCAAGTGCGGACCGGATTACATCGATCCCATGTTTCATGAGAAGGTAATCCACGTCCGTTCCGGCAACCTGGATCCCTTCTTCTGTGACGAGGAAATGCTGGTCCGCCTGTTCAAAAGGAACGCGGAGGGGACCGATATTTCCGTGATTGAAGGAGTTATGGGGTATTATGACGGCCTGGCGGCCGAATCCGACCGGGCCTCCTCCTACCATGTGGCGAAAAGCCTTAGAAGCCCGGTTATCCTTATCGTAAATGCCAGGGGCCAGAGCCTTTCCGCCCTGGCGACCCTGAAGGGCTTTCTGGAATTCCGCCAGGACAGCCGGATAAAGGGCGTGATCTTCAACCAGATGCAGGAGCGGATTTTCCAGTCCCTGAAGCCCGAGGTGGAAAAGCTGGGCATTACGCCCATCGGATATGTGCCCAAGGCCGAGGAAATGGTGATTGAAAGCCGGCATCTGGGTCTGGTTACCCCCGGGGAAATCGAGGACCTTTCCGAACGGCTGAAAAAGCTGGCGGACATGCTGGAGAAAACCCTGGATATGGACGCCCTCATCCGGATGGCGAAATTTGCCGGAGAGCTGCCGAAGATCCCGGAGACGAAGCTGCCCGAGGGCAGGGACGTCCGCGTGGCAGTGGCAAAGGACGAGGCCTTCTGCTTCTTTTACAAGGACAACCTGTACCTGCTGGAAAAGCTGGGGGCGAAGCTTACTTATTTCTCACCGATACATGACAAAAGGCTGCCCGAGGGGGTGCAGGGACTTCTCCTGCCCGGGGGATACCCGGAGCTTTACGCACAGCAGCTTTCGGAAAACGTCTCCATGCGGACCTCCATTGCGGAGGCGGTGAAGGCCGGCCTTCCCACCCTTGCGGAATGCGGGGGCTTCATGTACCTGCATGAGGAGATGGAGGACATGGAAGGAAAATCCTGGCCCATGTGCGGCATCATTCCCGCAAAAAGCTGGCGCACAAACCGGCTGGGACGGTTCGGCTATATCAACCTTACGGCGAAAATCTCCACAGGCATCCTGCGGAAAAATGACCAGATCCGCGGCCATGAATTCCACTATTTTGAAAGCGGTAGCTGCGGAGAGGCCTGCCGGGCAGACAAGCCCTCGGGAACACGAAGCTGGGACTGCATCCATGCCGAGGGCAATCTGGTGGCGGGCTTCCCCCATCTGTTTTATGAAGCAAATCCGGAAATCGCCGCCCGTTTCCTGCGCAGGTGCGCGGAATGGACGGAAGACGGCAGTAAGAATCCTGCCGGGGAGGAGGAAAGATGACAAAGTCAATCATGGTACAGGGAACCATGTCCAATGCGGGCAAGAGCATCCTGGCGGCAGGCCTGTGCCGGGTGTTCAAACAGGACGGCTATCGTGTAGCGCCCTTTAAAGCCCAGAATATGGCCCTGAATTCTTTTATTACCTCTGAAGGACTGGAAATGGGCCGGGCCCAGGTGGTGCAGGCGGAGGCGGCGGGCATGGAGCCCTCCGTTCTGATGAACCCCATTCTTTTAAAGCCCACCAACGATACCGGCTCCCAGGTCATCGTCAACGGCGAGGTGCTGGGACAGTATTCCGCCCGGGACTATTTCGCCATGAAAAGACAGCTGATCCCCGACGTGCAGAAGGCCTATGACAAGTTAAGCGAAAGGGCTGACATCATTGTCATCGAAGGCGCGGGCAGCCCGGCGGAGATCAACCTGAAGGACGACGACGTGTTCGTGAACATGGGCATGGCCAAAATGGCGAAGTCCCCGGTGCTCCTGGTGGGGGATATCGACAGGGGCGGCGTCTTTGCCCAGCTTCTGGGAACAGTGGAGCTGCTGGACCCCGAGGAAAGAGCCATGGTCAAGGGCGTGGTCATCAACAAATTCCGGGGCGACGAATCCATCCTCACCCCCGGCATCAAAATGCTGGAGGACCTCATCCACATCCCGGTGGTGGGCGTCGTGCCCTACCTGCACCTGGACATCGACGATGAGGACAGCCTGTCCGAACGGCTGACCAACAAGGAAGCAGACCTTATCGATATTGCGGTCATCCGGGTACCAAGGCTTTCCAATTTCACCGACTTCCGTTCCCTGGAGGCGGTGGCCGGCGTCTCTGTCCGCTACGTGGAAAATACCGCCCAGCTCGGCGCGCCGGACATGATTATCCTGCCCGGCACCAAGAATACCATGAAGGATCTTCTGTGGCTGCGCCAGAACGGCCTGGAGGCCAGGATCAAGAGCTTTGCGGCAGCAGGCGGCCCGGTCTTCGGCATCTGCGGCGGCTACCAGATGCTTGGCGAGCACCTTTCCGACCCCTACGGGGTGGAGGAAGGCGGCGAAATCCGGGGCATCGGCCTGCTTCCCGTGTCCACCGTATTTTCACAGCAGAAGACCAGGACCCGGGTGGACGGTACCTTCGGAAAGATGGAGGGCCTGTTTGCCGGCCTTACGGGTCATCCCTTCGAGGGCTATGAAATCCACATGGGAGAGACGGAAAGCGCCTCCCCGGTGGTGGGCGTCAGGGATTCCGTAACGGGCACATCCCGGCTGGACGGCTGCCAGGCGGGCAATGTATACGGCTGCTATATTCACGGCGTCCTGGACGCGGACGAGGTGGCCGGCACCATTATCCGTACCCTGGCGGAGAAAAAGGGCATCGACCCTGCCATGCTGGGCAAAATCTCCGGCGAGGAGCACAAGCAGCAGCAGTATGACCTGCTGGCCCAGTCCCTGCGGGACCATATGGACATCCCGCTCATCTATAAAATTCTTCAGGAGGGTGTATAAATGCTGAAAATTGAAAACATTGCTCCGATGGATATTGAAAAGGAAAGCTTTGCCACCATCACCCGGGAGCTGGGGGATCGTGTGCTGGACCCGGAGCAGGCGCCTATTATCAAGCGGGTTATCCACACCACGGCGGATTTTGAGTATGCGGATACCCTGTATTTCTCCCCGGATGTGGTGGAGAAGGCCAAAGAAGCCATCAAAGGCGGCGCGCTCATCGTCACCGATACCCAGATGGCCTGGTCCGGCATCAACAAGAAGTCCGCGGCGAAATTCGGCTGTGAGGTGAAGTGCTTCATGTCCGATGAGGATGTGGCGGCGGAAGCGAAAAAACAGGGGGTAACCCGGGCCCGGATCAGCATGGACAAGGGTGCGTCCTTCGGGGAAAACGTTATCTTTGTCATCGGCAATGCCCCGACGGCCCTTATCCGGCTGCGGGAGCTGATTGACGAGGGCTTCAGGCCGAAGCTTATCGTGGGCGTTCCCGTAGGCTTTGTCAACGTAGTGGTGTCCAAGGAGCTCATCATGGAGACGGACATTCCCTGCATCATCGCCAGGGGCAGAAAAGGCGGCAGCAATGTGGCTGCCTGCATCATCAATGCACTGCTCTATGTGATGGACGAAAAAAGAGGACAGTAAAGTATCCGAATAAGAAAACCGCCCTTCGGGGCGGCTTTCTTATTTCCGGGCGATGATAAACCAGGTGGCGGCTTCGGGGCCTTCCCCGGGCAGCAGCCTGTGGCCGCGCTGCAGGAGGGTAAGGCCGGCTTTTTCCAGCAGCCCGGTCACCGCATCGACGTCGTGCAGCTTTTCCCGGATATCCTCGCTGACCGTCTGCACCTCCCGGTCGAAGACCTCGATATGCAGCCGGATAACGTCATCCTCTCTGGTGGTCCGGAACACGGCCCTTGTCCGCTCGTCATAGTCCAGGGTAAAGGGCTCGTCATCGGGGATTTCCCGCTCGTTCAGCAGATCGAAGACGAAGAGCCCGCCGGGCTGCAGACAGCCGGCCACATTTACGAAGACCTTTTCCACGTCGGAAAGGGAGAAGAGGTGATTCAGGGCATCTCCCGTGCAGGTGACCAGGTCCACGGGCCCCTCCGGCTTCCAGCAGTTCATATCCCCCACGGAAAAGGACAGATCGGGGGCATTTTCCCGGGCAACGGCAATCATGTCCGCGGACAAATCCACGCCGCAGGCGGAAATGCCGGCTTCGGAAAGCTTCCGGCAGAGAATGCCGGTGCCGCAGCCCAGGTCCAGGGCTGATTTTACCGCAATGCCCGCATGGGCAAGCCAGGCGAGGAGTTCTTCGGCAAATACCTCCGGGTAGACGTTCCAGCCGAATTCATTGTAGACACGGCAGAATACACTGCTGTACATGGATATACCTCTTTTTTCTGCAGATTTCTGCATCAATCTTAAAGCACGCCGCCTCCGGCGTCAACTGCAACAAAAACCGGAGAGAAAACGAAAAAAGAATGCCCTTGAAAGCCTACAAAATCCATAGTATTATAGGATTATCGAAGCTGCTGTAAGAGGACTTCCGGTCCGTACATTATAAAAAGACAGAGGCGGTGCGCGTATGATGATTTCGACCAGGGGCAGATATGCCCTGCGGATGATGGTGGATTTGGCGGAGCATAAGACGGAAGGCTATATTTCCTTAAAGGATATTGCCGAAAGACAGGAGGTCTCCAAGAAATACCTGGAGCAGATCATCCCCATGATGAACCGTTCCGGGCTTTTGCAGACGGTAAGAGGGTACCAGGGCGGATACCGCTTAAGCCGGGAGCCGAAGGAAATCTCCGTCTGGGAGATCTTAAATGCCGCGGAGGGCAGCATGGTGCCCGTGGCCTGCCTGGAAAGCGAGAAAAATACCTGTCCCCGCAGCGGGGAATGCGCAACCCTTCCCGTCTGGGAGGGCCTGAAGGACGTGGTCAGCGAATACTTAAGCGGCATTTCCCTGCAGACCATTCTGGAGGAAAAGCAGGCGAAGGCGGGAAACAGCTACACCATCTGAAAAGACAGTGAAAAGAAATAAGCCGGGAGCTCCCGGCTTTTTTTCTTTATGGCAGCCATTTTTTGTAAAGATCCGGCCGCCTCCTGTCAAAATAGGAAATATTGTGCATATCATCCTGCTTTCCTTCCCGGGGAAGGGGACCGGACAGGGGGCAGAGGAGGATTTCCTCCTCCGGACCGAAATATTCCGCCGCCAGCTCCCCCTTCGGGTCGTAGACCGCAAGGCCGCCGCCCCTTTTGCCGGAGGCCGCCGTCAGTCCGTTGACTGCCAGGACGTACATGCCGTTGTCCGAGGCCCGGGCAGGCAGGTGCTTCTGCCAGAGGCTTTTACATCTTTCGCCCGCCATGCCGGAGGCGTAGGGCGCCAGGAAAACGTCGCAGCCCCGGCTGCGGCAGATGCCGGCGATTTCCGGGATATGGGTTTCCCAGCAAAGGCAGAGGCCGACGGTCAGTCCGAAGGCGGAAAGCACGGGGAAAGCCTCTCCCGCGGCAAAAACCGCCTGTTCCCGGCTGCCCAGGTGGGTTTTCCGGTAGATCACATGGCCCTCTGGCCCGGCCAGCAGCTGGCTGATGTACAGGCAGTCCCCGGCCTTTTCCAGAAAGCCGAAGGACAGCAGGATATTCTTTTCCTCCGCCAGATGACAGAGCCGCTGCACGGCAGGGTCATCGGCTGCCAGGGCATACCGGGCCGGCGCGGTCACCGTATAGCCGGTCAGGGAGCATTCCGGAAAGCAGAAGAGCCTTCCGCCTGCGGCCAGGCCTTTTTCGATAACGGCTTCCATACGGTCCTGGTTGCCGGCCTGGTCACCGGGAACCGGGTAAAGCTGCGGAAGAACCGCGGTAATCTTTTCCATTTCTCCTCCGGGATAAGCGTCTTAAGGTTCTTTTCTTATCTTACCGGCGCTGCCGGCTGTTATTCCGCTGCTTTCCCGGGACAGAAGGGAAGCAGCAAATCATGTTCCGGCATAAGTATACCATAAACCGGGGAAAACCGCCTTAAAAACAGGAGAGAAAAATAAAAAGCCCCGTAAGGGTATGAGCAATAAAAGAAATGAAAAATATTCCTATAAAACCTATTGACAAAGTAGGATTTGTGCGGTATTCTACCTTCAACATCCGAAAACAGGAGTCGGGAAGACAGGAAAAGGGAAGACTCCTGAGAACAGGGAAGGTGCAGGTAATGACGAAAGCAGCAGAACATCTGATCCGTTCCGAATACCGTTTCAGCCGAATGTGTTGACAACGGCAGGCAGATTCTGAACATGAAGAAATGAAAAAAGGAAAGGATTGGAAAAATGAGCAATTACAGATTTGAAACCATACAGATACATGCAGGACAGGAAACGCCGGATCCGGCGACGGATGCCCGGGCGGTGCCGATTTACGCCACCACCTCCTACGTGTTCCAGGATTCCGCCACTGCCGCCGGCCGCTTCGGCCTGACGGTGCCCGGCAATATCTACACCCGGCTGATGAACCCGACCTCCGACGTGTTCGAGAAGAGAATCGCAGCGCTGGAAGGCGGTATCGGCGCCCTGGCCACGGCCTCCGGCTCTGCCGCCATCACCTATGCGGTGCAGAATATCGCCACGGCCGGAGACCACATCGTGTCCGCAGCGAACCTCTACGGCGGCACCCACAACCTCTTCGCCAACACCTTAAAGGAGCAGGGCCTGACCACCACCTTTGTGGACCCCTCCGATCCGGAGAATTTTGAAAAGGCCATTCAGGATAACACGAAGCTCCTGTATGCGGAAACCCTGGGCAATCCCAATTCCGACGTGGTGGACCTGAAGGCCATCGCGGACATTGCCCATAAGCACGGCATTCCCCTCATCGTGGACAGTACCTTTGCAACACCCTTCCTGCTGCGGCCGATAGACTACGGCGCGGACGTGGTGGTGCATTCCGCCACCAAGTTCATCGGCGGTCACGGCACGGTGATGGGCGGCGTCATTATCGATTCCGGAAAATTTGACTGGGCGGCCAATGACAAATTCCCCGGTCTTTCAAAGCCGAATCCCTCCTACCACGGTGTGGTCTTTACCGAAGCAGTGGGGGCGGCGGCCTACATCACCAAGATCCGGACCACCCTGATGCGGGACCAGGGCGCGGTGATTTCGCCCTTCAACTCCTTCCTGCTGCTGCAGGGGCTGGAGACCCTTTCCTTAAGGGTGGAGCGTCACGTGGAAAACGCCCTGAAGGTGGTGGATTTCCTTAAGAATCATCCCCAGGTGGCGAAGGTCAACCATCCCTCCCTGGCTGAAGGAAGGGCAAAGGAGCTGTATGAACAGTATTTCCCGAAGGGAGCAGGCTCCATCTTCACCTTTGAAATCAAGGGTACGGCGGAAACCGCGAAGAAATTCACGGAAAGCCTGAAGCTGTTCTCCCTCCTGGCGAATGTGGCGGATGTGAAATCCCTGGTGATTCATCCGGCCTCCACGACCCACAGCCAGCTGGACGAAGCAGAGCTTGCCGAAGCGGGCATCTCCCCGACGACGGTCCGGCTCTCCATCGGTACGGAACACATCGACGATATTATCGAAGACCTGGAAGCAGGCTTTGCGGCAGTGAAATAAGAAAAGAAGCAGACTTGGTTTCAGCAAGAGAAAAGAATCAGGAAGGAAAAAACAATGTCCAGAATATATACCTCCGCCGATGAACTTATCGGCAATACACCGCTCCTTGAACTCACCCATATCGAAAAAGAGTACGGCCTGAAGGCGAAAATCCTTGCCAAGCTGGAATACTTCAACCCGGCAGGCTCCGTGAAGGACAGAATCGCCAAAGCCATGATTGACGAGGCGGAAAAGACCGGAAAGCTTGTTCCCGGCTCCGTCATCATCGAGCCCACCAGCGGCAACACCGGCATCGGCCTTGCTGCCGTGGCAGCAGCCAGGGGCTACCGCATCATCATTGTAATGCCCGACACCATGAGCGTGGAGCGCCGGCAGCTGATGGCCGCCTACGGCGCCGAGCTGGTGCTTTCCGAAGGTGCGAAGGGCATGAAAGGCGCCATCGCCAAAGCAGATGAGCTGGCAGCGGAGATCCCGAACAGCTTTATCCCCGGCCAGTTCGTCAACCCGGCCAACCCGGCAGCCCACAGGGAGCATACCGGCCCGGAAATCTGGGCGGACACGGACGGTGAAGTGGATATCTTCATCGCCGGCGTGGGTACCGGCGGCACGGTCACCGGCGTGGGCGAGTACCTGAAGGAGCAGAAACCGGAAGTAAAGGTTATCGCCGTGGAACCGGCCTCCTCCGCCGTGCTTTCCACCGGTGTGGCCGGCGCCCACAAGATCCAGGGCATCGGCGCGGGCTTTGTCCCCGAGGTGCTTAATACCGCGGTTTACGATGCAGTCATCGCAGTTTCCAACGAGGACGCCTTTGCGGCAGGCAAACTCGTAGGCCGTAAAGAAGGCGTGCTGGTGGGCATTTCCTCCGGCGCCGCGGTCCATGCAGCCGTACAGACGGCCCTTAAGCCGGAAAACGAAGGAAAAACCATCGTTGTGCTCCTTCCGGATACCGGCGACCGGTATCTGTCCACCCCGCTTTTCAGTTAAAAGGAAGAACCCGGGCCGGTTCCACCCCCTTTTATCCGGTCCGGGAAACTCTCTCACAGAACGTAACTTTAAGGAGATAAATATGATGATTTACGCCGACAATGCGGCAACGACAAGAGTAAGCGATACGGCCCTGGCCGCCATGCTTCCCTGTTTTCAGGAGCAGTACGGCAATCCCTCAAGCCTGCACAGTGTGGGACAGAGAGCGGCCGAAATTCTTACCGCTGCCCGGGAAACCGTGGCAGAGGTGTTAAACTGCAGTCCGAAGGAAATCTATTTCACCTCAGGGGGCAGCGAAGCGGATAATCAGGCGATCCTCTCCGCGGCCCTTCTTGGGGCGAAAAAAGGCAAAAAACACATCATTTCCACGGCATTTGAACATCATGCCGTGCTGCATACCCTGCAAAAGCTGGAAAAAGAAGGCTATGAAGTGGAGCTCCTTCCCGTGGGCAGCACCGGTACCGTGACGGCTGAACAGGTAAAGGCTGCCATCCGTCCCGATACTGCCCTGGTAACAATCATGTATGCCAACAACGAAATCGGCTCGGTCCTGCCCATTGCCGAGATCGGCGCGGTCTGTAAGGAGGCCGGCGTGCTTTTCCACACCGATGCCGTGCAGGCGGCGGGCCATCTTCATATCGATGTGAAGGCCCAGAACATCGATATGCTGTCCCTTTCCGGACACAAATTCCACGGCCCCAAGGGCGTGGGCGTACTGTATGCAAGACTTGGCGTCCGGCTGGCGAACCTCATCGAGGGCGGCGCCCAGGAAAAGGGAAAACGGGCCGGTACGGAAAACATCCCGGCCATTGCCGGCATGGCTGCGGCCTTAAAGGAGGCGGCAGACCATATCGATGAAAATGCGGCGAAGGTGTCCGCCCTGCGGGACAAGCTCATCGACGGGCTCTTAAAAATCCCCCATTCCGCCCTGAACGGGGATCCGGTCAACCGGCTTCCCGGCAACGTGAATTTCTGCTTTGAGGGCATAGAAGGAGAAAGCCTGCTTCTTCTGCTGGATGCAAAGGGCATCTGTGCCTCCTCGGGCAGCGCCTGTACCTCCGGATCCCTCGATCCCTCCCACGTACTTCTGGCCATCGGCCGGCCCCATGAGGTGGCCCACGGCTCCCTTCGCTTAAGCCTGTGCGAAGACAATACGGAGGAGGAAGTGGATTATATCCTGGAGGAAACCCCGAAAATCGTAGAGTACCTGCGCAACATGTCCCCCATGTGGAAGGACCTGATCGCCGGAAAACGGCAGTTTATCCTGTAAAATGCTTTAAAAAAGAGGTGAAATTATGGCTTTATACACGGAAACCGTTATGGATCATTTCATGCATCCGAGAAACGTAGGCAGTATTGAAGAGGCGGACGGCGTCGGCGAAGTCGGCAACGCGGTCTGCGGCGACATCATGAAGATGTACCTGAAAATCGAAAACAACGTCATTACCGACGTGAAATTTGAAACCTTCGGCTGCGGAAGCGCCATTGCTTCCTCCTCCATCGCCACGGAGATGATTCTGGGCAAGACCATCGAAGAGGCGCTGGCCGTAACCAACAAGCAGGTGGTGGAAGCGTTAGGCGGGCTTCCCGCCCACAAGCTGCACTGCTCGGTCCTGGCCGAGGAGGCAGTCAAGGCCGCGGTCAAGAATTATTACGATCGGGAGGGCATCGAATACGACCACAGCCAGTTCCCGGACACCGAGGACTGCGACAGCTGCAGGTTTGTCTGAAGCTTTGTAAAAATGAAATAAACAGATACTAAAGCACCGTGCAATGCACGGTGCTTTTTTGTAAAAACCGCAAAATCAATCATAAAAATTACAGAAAGTTGCAATTATATGCTTGAATTTGCGAATTTTCTCTTTAATCCTGCGGAATCACGGCGTATAATATACGCATAAGAAAAGAGGAGAAGATAGTTATGGCATTTCTTGAGGCAAACGGTGTCAGACGGAAGATTTCTCTGGTGGTTTTTGATAAGGACGGCCTGATGTTCAAAAGCCAGCCCTTTTGGGCAGGAATCGGCAACGAACGGATGGCGAGACTGAAGGAATATATGACAGAGGATGAAGTCCGGGAATGGGCCGGCATATTCGGCCTTACGCTGGAAAACGGAGAAGTGGTTTACTGTGACCCCAAGGGAATTCTTGCAGTGGCTGCGCCAAAGGAGGAGATTGCGGTAACCGCAGGCCTGATGGTGAAGAATACCGGCCTTCCCTGGGCAAAGGCACTGGAGATGGCAAAGGATGTATTTACCCGGGCAGATGTGGAGATGGATCTTTCCAAAGCCCTGGTGCCCCGGCCCGGATTTCCGGAGATTTTCGCGCGGTTAAGGGAAGCCGGAATTGCCTATGCCATTGCCACGAGCGATACAATGAGCCGCGTTGTGGCTTCTTTGAAAATGTTCGGGGAAAAACTGCCGGATATCGTTGTGGTTCCCGAGATGGTAGAGCACGGGAAACCTGCGCCGGATATGCTGCTTAAAGCCTGTGAACTGGCCGGTGTACCGGTAGAGGAGTCCGCCATGGTGGGCGATTCCTATGTGGATGTAAAGATGGCAAGGGATGCCGGGGGTATGGGAATCGGCATTCCGGAAAATGAAGAAATGAGAGCGTCGATTTCCGGGTATACGGAAGCCGTCATTGACAGTCTGGAAGATATCGTGATCCTGAAGGACTAAAGGAGACAGGACAAGTGAGCAATAATATTTCCATCAGACATGCAGTCAAGCGTTACGGAAACAATACGGTCATTCCCGACCTTTCCCTGGAGGTCAGGCAGGGAGAATTTTTCACGCTGCTGGGGCCGTCCGGCTGTGGCAAGACCACGCTTCTGCGGATGATTGCCGGATTCAACAGCATAGAGGGTGGGGATTTTTATTTCGGTGAGAACCGTATCAATGACCTTAACCCCTCGAAAAGAAATATCGGTATGGTTTTCCAGAATTACGCGATATTTCCCCATCTGACTGTAAGGAAAAATGTGGAGTTTGGTCTGAAATACAAAAAGCTTTCCAAAGAGGAGATAACCCGCCGGGGCGATGAATTCATGAAGCTGATGCAGATTGATGAATTCGCGGATCGGCTGCCGGACAGACTGTCCGGCGGACAGCAGCAGAGGGTAGCCCTGGCCCGGGCACTCTGCATTGAACCGGACGTTCTCCTGATGGATGAACCGCTGTCCAACCTTGATGCCAAGCTCAGGGTGGAGATGTGGACCGTCATCAAGAACCTGCAGCATGACATCAACATTACCACCGTCTATGTTACCCACGACCAGGAAGAGGCCATGGCGATTTCAGACAGGATTGCGGTCATGAATGCAGGCGTTATCCAGCATGTGGGCACGCCGAAGAATATTTACCAGCGGCCGGCAAACCTTTTTGTTTCCACCTTTATCGGCCAGTCCAATCTTCTGGAAGGGAAGCTTTTCCTTGTGGACGGGCAGCCCATGGTGGAAACTGCCGGCGGATACCGGATGCGCATGAAGGGCATAAGGGAAGAATGCCTTACTAACAGGGATATCGTGCTTTCCGTCCGGCCGGAGGAATTCCTGCTGGATGTCCGGGCTACGGAAGGTATTTCCGCCGTGGTCAATGACTGTGTATTTCTCGGGTTGAACACCCATTATTTCGTCACCCTTTCCTCCGGTGAGGAGGCGGTGATTATACAGGAATCATCCATAGACAGCATTATTGAACCCGGGACGCAGATCCGGCTCTCCATCAACACCGAAAAACTGAATATTTTCGATAAGGAGACAGAAGAGAATCTGCTGCAGGGGGTAGTCAACGACCGCCCGGAGGCATAGACGGAGGGAAGTATGACAAAGGCAGGAAAACGGTTTGATGGATGGGTTATCCTCTCCATAATCATGTTTGTCATTTTTGTTGCAGTGCTCATCTACCCACTGTTCGGGTTGATGAAGCGGTCCGTAATCATGGAGGACGGGACCTTTTCCTGGGAAATGTTCCGGCAGTTTTTCGCCCATTCCTATTATACGGAGACCGTGGGGAACAGTTTCAAGGTTACGATAACGGTTACGCTGCTGACGCTGGTCCTGGGCGTCCCCTTCGCTTACTTTTATTCCTTTTATAAATTAAAAGGGGCGAAAATACTCTTTGTCGTCAGCATTATCTGCTGTATGTCCGCACCGTTTCTGGGGGCTTATTCCTGGATTATGCTGCTGGGCAGAAACGGGGTGATTACCCAGTTTATCAAATCGGTTTTCGGTATTACGCTGCCCAGCATATACGGGTTCAGGGGCATTGTCCTCTCCCAGGTGCTGAACTTTTTCCCGCTGGTCTTCATTTACATGAACGGCGCTTTCAAGAACATCGACAGCACCCTGATGGAAGCCTCGGAGAATATGGGCTGTACCGGGGTGAAAAGACTGTTTCATATCGTACTGCATCTGACCATGCCCACGCTCCTGGCTTCGGCTCTTATGGTGTTCATGCAGTCCTTTGCGGATTTCGGTACACCCTCCACGCTGGGAGAAGGCTACAAAACCTTCCTGGTGCTGCTGTACAACCAGTATCTGGGAGAGACCGGTCAGAACTACAACTTCGCGGCAGCGCTGGCCATTATCGCGGTTATCCTGACAGCCATCGTCTTTTTCCTGCAGAAATGGGCCACAAGCCGGTTTAAATTCTCCATCAATGCCCTGCATCCGGTGGAGAAAAAAGAACCCAAGGGCGTTGCCGGCGTGTTGATGCATGTTTTCTGCTATCTGCTGTGCGGGGTAGCCATCCTGCCCCAGGCCTACGTTGTGTATTTAAGTTTCCGGAACTGCAAAGGGTCGATCTTCAAACCGGGATTTTCCCTGGGAAACTATGCCGCGGCCATCAAAAAAAAGCTGGGACTGGCTTCCCGGAATACAGTTATCATGGCTGTGATTGCCCTGATAATTATCATCATCATCGCAGTCATTATCGCTTACCTTGTGGTGCGGCGCAGCAACGCCTTCAACCATGCCATTGATACAGTGGCCATGCTGCCCTATATCATGCCCGGCGCGGTTATCGGTATTGCCCTTCTGATCGTTTACGGCAAAAAGCCCTTTGCACTGACGGGAACCATGGCCATCATGATATTGTCTTTTGCCATACGACGAATGCCATACACAATACGATCGGCCACGGCCACGCTGATGCAGATTCCCTTAAGCACGGAGGAGGCGGCTACATCCTTAGGGGCCTCCAAATTCGGAACCTTCGTAAAGGTGACCATTCCCATGATGGCCAACGGGATACTGTCCGGCGCAATCCTTTCCTGGGTAGCCATTGTGACGGAGCTGTCCAGTTCGGTCATCCTGTACAGCAATAAAACAACAACACTGACCATGCAGGCCTATGTATATATAGGCCGGGGAGAATACGGGACGGCTGCTGCCTTTGCCTCGGTGCTGACCGCCATAACCGTTGTTTCCCTTCTCATCTATATGGCAGTGAGCAAAACCGAGGACAATGTCCGTCTGTAGTGTCTTTATACAGCAAAAGCTGTTTAAGGAATAAACATTTTGCAATCATAAAAAGGAGGATGAAATGATGAAGAAGAAACTGGCGATTATCCTTGCTTCGGTTATGGCTGTGGCCCTGTGTGCCTGCAGCGGCGGCGGCAGCGGAAGCGGTGGCGGTGGCGGCTCAGAAGAGGCATCAGCGGCAGCAAGCTCTGCAGCGGAAGCCTCATCGGCAGCAGAAGATCTGGGTACGGAACTTGTACTGTACACCCCTATGACGGATTCCGACATTGACGCGCTTATCACCTGCTTTAACGAAAAATATCCGGATATCAACGTGGACGTGGTTTCCGGTTCCATCGGCGAGCTGACCGCCAAGATTCAGGCTGAGGCGGAGAATCCCCAGGCTGACCTGGTATGGGGCGGCGTGCAGGATTCAGACGGTGAGCAGTATGCGGACCTTTTCGAGCCCTGGGTTACACCCTATGCGGCAGAGAACATGGATCCCTATCAGTCCGTAAACTCCTGCTACAGCATTAACCATCTGTCCCCGGTATGCTTCTGTGTGAATGTGGAGCTGGAAAAAGAACTGGGACTGAAAATTGAATCCTATGAAGATCTGCTGGATCCGGCGCTTAAGGGCAAGATTATTCTTTCCGACCCCAACAGTTCCTCTGCTGCATGGAACAATCTGTGCAATATCATGGCGGTATACGGCTATGATACGGAAGAAGCCTGGGATTACATTGAGAAGCTGATGGCCAATCTGGTGATTGTGGAGAAATCCTCCGCCTGCTTCAATTCCGTAAATGACGGCGAATATGTCGTAGGCTTGACTTACGAAGACGGTGCGGTTAAACTTCTTCAGGACGGCTCCGACAAGGTAGCTTTAAGATATCCTGCTGAGGGAACCAGTTCCTCCGCTTTCGGCTGCGCAGTGGTAAAAAATGCACCGCATATGGCAGCAGCCAAGGCCATGGTTGACTTCCTGGGCTCTGCCGAAGGCGAATCTGCCATGGCGGCCTACATGGAAGGTACCGTACGTTTCACCAATAAGAATTATGTCATGCCCGAGGATGCATGGCTGGCGGACACCTCCACCATTACCTGGGTTATCCGTCCGGTAGCTGAGCTTACCGAAGGAAAAGCCGACATCATCGAGCACTGGAACGAGCTTTGGGGAACCGTACACAATTAACTGATTCCAGGGATAAACCGTAAAGCTGCGGAAGGCATTTTCCGCGGACAGCGTAAATGCAGACAGGCATATCCCCGTGGCCTCACGGGGATATACCTTATCCTTCGTAAAAGCCGGTCCGGTATAGTACAAAATAAAAGATAAAGGGGACAGAAAATGAATTACCGGCAGAACTATGTTCCGGCAGAACGCCATGAGAAAATAATTGAATATATCCGTCAGCACGGAAGCGCCCAGATTAAGGAGCTTTCCGAACTGCTCGGTGTATCTGATGCGACCATACGCAGGGATCTGGATGAACTGCATCTGGCAGGGATCCTGGAACGGACCCATGGCGGCGCCATTTTTCGGCGGCAGGGAACGGCCTTTGAACGCCGGTACGAAGAAAAACTGACCCTGATGGAAGCGGAAAAAAGAGGGATTGCGGAGGCTGCAGTCAAGGAGATTTCTCCCGGAGATACCCTGTTTCTGGATTCCGGCACCACCAGCTATTTCCTGGGCCGGATTCTGGGCCGGATTCCGGATCTCACCGTTTTTACCTATGACCTGATGGTGGCCTATTCCTGCGAGCTTCATCCGAGTTCGTCGGTGACCATTACGGGGGGCACAAGAAGACAGGGGCACAACAATGTGCTTCTGGGCATGCAGGCGGTGGATTTTATCCGGGCTCTGAAGGTGGACAAGGTTTTCCTCGGCGCGGATGCGGTGGACTGCACCTGCGTATCCAACAGCAATGTGCCGGAAGCGGAAATCAAGGCAGCGGCCGTAGAAGCGGGAGAGTCGGTTTATCTGCTGACCGATCATAATAAACTCGGTAAACGGGCGCTTGCCAGGGTTTGCAGTCTCGATCGTATCGATACCCTCATTACCGATAAGGGAATTACACCGGACCAGCTGACTGAACTGGACAAGAGCATCAAACGGATTATTGTAACCGGATAAACAAGAGAGAATATGGAAGAAAAAATAGTATTGGGCATTGATATCGGTACGACAGCCGTGAAGGTGATTCTTATATCTTCCGAGGGCAGAATCGTTGCGGAATCCAATCAGGCGCATGATCTGATTTCCCTGCATCCGGGCTGGGCGGAGGAGGATGCCCGCAGGTGGTGGACCAACACGCTGGCCGGCATCCGGGATATCGATTCCCGCTGTCCGGAGCTGATGAAGAAGGTCTGCTGCATCGGCGTAAGCGGGATGGTTCCCGCTATCGTCATGCTGGATGGAGAGGGTGAGCCTGTGCGTTACTCCATACAGCAGAATGACGCCCGGGCAACGGATCAGATAGACCGGCTGAAGGAAGAAATCAATCAGGAGGAGCTGTATGCTTTAACCGGCGGGGTGACAAACCAGCAGCATATCCTGCCCAGAATGCTCTGGGTAAAGGAAAACGAGCCGGAGGTCTGGGAAAAAGTGCAGACCGTCTGCGGCTCCTATGATTATATTGCATATAAGCTTTCCGGCGTGAAAACGCTGGAAATCAACTGGGCGGTGGAGAGCGGCGCCTTCGACATCCGGAAAAGATGCTGGCTTTCCGGCCAGCTGGAGAAATACGGCGTACCGGAAACCCTGTTTCCGCCGGTGAACGATTCCATGAAAATCATCGGATGTACGCTGCCTGATTTCGAAGAGGAAACGGGCCTGGCGGGCGGAATCCCACTTATCGCGGGAAGCGCTGATCATGTGGCATCCACCCTGGCAGCGGGTATTATAGACGAGGGCGACCTGCTGATTAAGTTCGGCGGAGCAGGAGATATCCTCTACTGCACCGAAACCCTCAAAACCAGCGACCGGCTGTTTATCGATTATTCCGATGTGCCGGGCAAGTATCTGATTAACGGCTGTATGGCGGCCTCCGGTTCTCTGGTGAAATGGTTTACTAAGGACATCTGCAAATCCGATGACCCGGATGTTTTAAGAAAGATGGACGACGAGGCGGCACAGCTTCCCCCTGCAGCGGACGGTTGTATCGTACTTCCCTATTTTCTTGGGGAGAAAACACCGATTATGGACCCGAACGCCCGGGGAATTCTCTACGGACTGACACTTTCCCACACGCCGGCCCATATCTTCCGGGCCATTCTGGAAGCGGTTATTTACGGCTTCCGGCATCATGTGGAGGTCATCTCAGAGCTGGGATTTTCGCCAAAACAGATTATTGCCACCAACGGCGGTGCAAAGAGCCGCTTCTGGTGCCAGATAGCGGCGGATGTGCTGAACCGGGAGATTACCGCCTATCCTGCCCATCCGGGTTCTGCTTTGGGTGTGGCTTTTCTGGCGGCGAAGGCTGCCGGCGTATTTGAGAACTGGAGCGATATCCGGCTGTTCCTGACAGAATACCGGACATTTACACCGAATCCGGAAGCAGTGCGGGTTTACGATAAGGCTTACCGGATCTATCGGGAACTTTATCAGGCCCTGAAACCCATCAATACCGAACTGACAAAGCTCTACGAACAACCTACAGGAGGTTCTGACTATGCTTGCGAATGAAAATCAGGTGGCGCTGGTCACCGGAGCGGGAACCGGAATCGGCCGGGCCATCGCGGAGAAATTCGCCGCGCTTGGCGCGTCTGTGGTGGTTACGGACATGAATATACAGGCGGCGGAAGAGACCGTAAAACTTCTGACCAATCCTGCCGGAAATGCGAGGCATCAGGCACTGGCCATGGATGTGACAGACAAAGCTTCCATCGCAGCTGTTATGGAAAAGGTGAAAAAAGATTACGGTCATCTGGATATTCTGGACAACAATGCCGGCGTTTCCAGCATGGCTCATATTGCGGATATTACCGAAGAAGACTGGGATTTCAACTTTAACGTAAATGCAAAGGGCGTATTTCTGGTTACCCAGGCAGCGCTGCCCCTGATGAAGGAAAAGGGCGGACGGATCGTAAATACCTGCTCCATGGCTGCGGTAAAGCCGGATCCTACGCTGGCCCATTATACCGCATCCAAATTTGCGGTGCTGGGCTTTACCAAGGCCTGCGCTCTGGAGTTTGCACAGTATAAAATCAACGTAAACTGTGTTTGTCCCGGGTATGTCAAAACGAGTATGCAGGACAGGGAGAAGGTCTGGGAGGCCGAAATGCGGGGGCTTACCCCGGAGCAGGTTATCGAGGGCTATATCGCCAATACGCCGCTTGGAAGACTCTGCTATCCCGAGGACGTGGCGGATGTCTGCGGCTTCCTGGTTTCGCCGGAGGCAAAATTCCTCACCGGTGAGGCTGTAAATGTGGCCGGCGGCGCGCAGATTTGATTCAGACGAACAGAAGAACGGAGGAAAGAAGATGAGCTGGTTAAAAGAGGTTATCGGAACGGAAAAGGCAATCATTGCCATGTGCCACCTGGATCCGCTGCCCGGCGACCCGAACTATGACGGAAGCGGCATGGAAAAGGTAATAGAGAACGCCAGAAAAGACCTTCTTGCGCTGCAGAACGGCGGCGTGGATGCGGTAATGTTTTCCAATGAATTCAGTCTTCCCTATCTGACGGATGTGGAAACTGTCACTGTGGCCTGCATGGCCAGAATCATCGGTGAGCTGATGCCGGATATCCGGATTCCCTACGGCGTAAATGTGCTCTGGGATGCGGAAAAATCCCTGGATCTGGCCGCGGCTACCGGCGCAAAATTTGTCCGGGAGATTTTCACCGGCGTTTATGCCAGCGATTTCGGCCTGTGGAATACCAATGTGGGCAAAACCATTCGTCACCGTAAGAGAGTGGATGCGGGGAATGTTAAAGTACTGTTCAATATCCTGCCGGAAGCGGCAAAATACCTTGCGGACAGGGATATTGAAAGCGTGGCGAAATCCACCGTATTCAACAATCGTCCTGATGCCTTATGCGTATCCGGCCTGACAGCCGGTACGATGACGGATACCTCTCTTTTAAAGCGCGTGAAGGATACCGTACCGGATACGGTCGTATTGGCCAATACCGGCGTTCGTCTGGAAAATGTGGAGGCGCAGCTGTCCATCGCCGACGGCGCTGTGATTGGTACCACCTTCAAGAAGGACGGTATTTTCGAAAATCATGTGGATGAAGCCAGGGTTGCAGCCTTCATGGCCAAGGTCAGGGAAATCCGGGGATAACGCGACGAGAAATAATAAGAAAGAAAATACTCTGAACAGGAAAAGGCACCGTGCAGCTGCACGGTGCTTTTTTGAAACCGCAAAAATAATTTGCGTAAATACACTATAAACAGAAAATATTAATGTTACTGTTAAGTATTAGACTATATTTATATTAAATTTTATTTGATATTTGCAGAGGATTTATCTTAATTAATAGTTATCAAAAGAATTAGCTCATAAAAACTTGTTATATGTTTACAAACACGACTATGGTTTTTTCAAAACTGCGGTGCTACGCTTTATTATAGTTATCCGTTGAACGACAGGATTGGCAAAATAGTACAATACCAAAAAGAAAGGAAGAAGAAATGAATACGGAAGTTAAGAAACTGATGAATCCGGGCAGGACGAAAGTGCTGTATATCATCGCCAAGTTCTGCTTCACTATTCTTACCTGTATGGAAACCTATTATATTGCTTCCTACACTACAGATAAGGCGCTTATTCCGGTTGTACTGGTCTTTATTCCCCTGACCATACCCACCATTGTGGATTTTCTGCAGTCTTTTGTTAACGGAATAATCATAGAGAAAATGCCCCATCCTCTGGGTAAATACACCTTCTGGATGGCGATAGGCCCGATTGTCGCTGCCATAGCCTACTCCATCGTTTTCATCCGGTGGGATAACGACAAGGTCTGCGCAATCGTCATGTGCGTCATGATTATCATTGCCCACTTCTTCTGGAATATCGCGGAGATTACCCATACCTCCGTTCCCTCCATCATGACGGACGATGTCAAAGAACGTTCCACCCTTTCCATGCTGCAGTCCGCCGGTTCCAGCGTGGCCACCTTTGTATTCGGTCTGGTTGCCCTGCCCATCATCAATGCGGTTAATGCAAAAACCGGGACCGAAACCAGAGGTTACTTCGCCATGACGGTCCTCTGCGGCGTACTCTATGTCATCGGCTATATCCTTCTGGCGATCAACATCCGCGGAATGGAGAAGAGAGAGGAAGAACTGGTGGCTGCCGCATCGGCAAAAAAAGCCGCTGCTGCCCATAATGAAAAGGCTGGCAAGCTTTCCGGCAAGGATATGCTGAAATCCTTCTTTGGCAACGGCCCCCTTGTTGCCCTGACCCTCATGCAGCTGTTCACCTGGCTGTGCGGTTTCGTGCCTATGGGCTTTACCTATTATTTCTTTAACTGTTCACTGGGGGCTATCGGCATGATGTCCGTGTTTGTCTCCGGCCGATCGCTGGCAGGCATGTTCGCCATGTTCCTGTTCCCTGTATATCAGAAGATATTCAAGGGAAACAAAAAAGCAATGCTGCTTACCTGTAATATCATCTCCATTGCCTGGTATTTCATCTTCTTTGCCATAAGGTGCAATGTAACGATTTACATTGTTGTATCCATTATCGTCCGGCTGGTTGCTTCGCCCGGCGCCATGAATACACTGGCATTGTATGCGGATGCCGCAACCTACGCCCAGTGGAAGACAGGGGCGGATTCGCGGGCCTTTGTTATGTCAACCTATACCATCCCGCTGAAGCTGGCACTTCTTATTCGCGGCGTCCTTACCTCCGCCATTCTGGTTGCCCTCAACTACAATCCGGCACTGGAACCCTCCACCTATAAGGAGCCCTTCTTCTTTGTCTATGTTCTGCTGTCGGGCATTTTCTCCCTGGCCGCATGGCTCATCCTGCTGTTCGGCTATCATCTGAAGGAGGAACGAGTCACCGAGATGGCGATGGAGATCCAGCAGCGATCTCAGGGATAAAGAGAACAGACGGACAGGTTGTCTTTTCACACAGGAAAATCCTGGCACTGACGGATACTAAAAGGAACGGTGAATGCGCAGAAGCGTATTCACCGTTCTTCTTTTTTATAAACGAATAATGTCGGCCTCACACACTCTCATAGGTGGTCCGGTTGATGATTTCCTCCTGCATCATGGGTGTAAGGGTGGTGAAGTAGGCGGAATAGCCGGCAACCCGCACCGTCAGGTCCCGGTATTTGTCCGGGGCTTTCTGCGCTTCTTCAAGGGTATCCCGGCTGACCACGTTGAACTGGATGTGCTTGCCGCCGTTGGTCAGGTAGGTTTTGATGATGACGGCCAGTTTCTTAAGGTCCTCCTCCGTCTTCAGGGCCGAAGGGTGGAATTTCATGTTCATCAGCATGGCCTGGTAAGCATCCTGGTCAATCTTCATGGCAGAGGAGAAGACGGCCAGCGGCCCTACATGGTCCCTGCCCTGGGCGGGAGAGGTGGCTGCGTCCGCCAGTATTTCTCCGGCGAAGCGCCCGTCCGGCGTGGCGCCGACGGACTTGCCGCCGGGCTGGTGGGCGGTGATGGAGATGGCGTTGGGCACGCATTTGTCTCCGCAGGCACTGTCGCAGGCGGAGAAATATTCCGCGTACATTTTATAGACCTCCGCGGCCATCTGGTCAGGCTCATCCTCATTGTTGCCGTATTTCGGCGCCGCGGCAAAATCCTTACGCATCTCTTCATAGCCTTCCCAGTTGGCGTCGATGGCTGTCATCAGCTCCTCCATGGTATACTTTTTCTCGTCATACACCAGCTTTTTCACCGCGGTCAGAGAATCGGAAACGTTGATAACGCCCACGGCGGAGCAGACGGTCAGGGCATCAAAGGGATGGTGGTGCACGGAAAGGCATTCCTTTCCTTCCTCCAGGCAGCCGGGGGTCATGATGGACCGCAGGAAATCCGGCGTCTGGTCCCGGGTGGAAATAATGCAGCCGTACCAGAATTTCGCCATCATTTCCACCAGATACTTCAGCTGGCGGTAGAAGGCGGCCTTATATTCCTCAAAGGTGGCAAAGGAGGCGGGCTCCCCGGTTTGGATGCCCACGTTTTCCTTCAGCCAGGGGCAGTAGCCGTTGTGCTGGAAAATATCGTAGGCCAGGGCCACGATAAACATGGCCGCCACCTGGCCTCTGGTTACACCGGCGATATACCCGTCCACGCAGCCCGCCATGGAGTAGTTGCGGGCGTCTTCGACGGGAAGGCCTCTTCTTAAGAAGAAATTGATGTAGGATTTGTCGCCGACAAAGGCGGGCATGCCCAGGCCGGACTGCACAACCCTCAGAGCTTCCACGATGGTTTCAATCGGGGTGTTTTCCGCTACCCGTAGGGTTATGGTGTGATGCGGGGTGGGAACCTCCAGGGCTGCGGTGAATTCCAGATAGGTCAGGTCATTGACCGCGCAGTTTCCGTCCCTGTCCACGCCGCCCAAAGTCCAGTTGTGCCACTTGGCCATGCCGGCGTTTTTCTCCCGGAGGATTTTCCCGGACACCCGGTTCAGCTGGAAATCCTTAAGCCGGAGGATTTCCAGAAGCTCCAGCACCTGGTCTTTCGTGATTTTCCCGCTTTCGATATCCTTTTTGTAATAGGGATACATATACTGGTCAAAACGGCCGGCGGCAGCGGTGGAGGAGGGGTTCATCATCAGGAAGAGGAACCAGAAGCACTGTAAAGCCTCCCGGAAGCTTTCCGCGGGGTATTCGGGCACCCGGCGGCAGATGGCGGCCATTTCGGCAAGCTCCGCAGCACGGATTTGGTCGGCTTCCTTTTCCGCTTCCGACTGCGCCAGGTCCGCGTAGCGGTTGGCGTAGGTGATGAGGGCCTCCAGCACGGTGATGCAGGCCTGCCAGAAATATTTCTTCCGGACACAGTCCTCGTCAAAATAATTGAAATTCTTCAGATGGTCCTTGCATTCATTGATAATGTCACGGCAGCCCCGGTGCAGGATCTTTTCGTAATCCGCCACAAAAAGCCCCATGGGGTTTAAGCCCATGCCGGACTGGGCGCGGCCGCCGCCGGAGGCGTTTTCCTTCGTCTTCCAGGGAGGAAGAACCAGGCCGGATTTCATGAACTGCCACATTTCCGGGTCGTCCCCCAGAAATTTTCCCTGCAGCGTGTTGGCGTTGACGAAAAGATCGCCTTTTTTTACCTTTTCCATAAAGGCGTAGAGCTCTTCCTCTTCCCCCGGCTCGATGGTGTAGCCCTCTTCCTTCAGGGAATCCACCTCATCCTTTGTCCAGATACCCATCTCGTAATCCATCTCGATGCCGAAGGCCTTGGAGGCGCCGACGCCGCAGATCAGGTCGTCGGGCTCGATGGCAATCGGGCATTTCGTAAGAATGGCTTCGTGGACGGCTGCGCGCACCTTGTAGGGATGTTCGCCCTTCATGGCCTCCATCACCGGGAAGGAAACCCGCATTCTGTCTATGCATAAGGGATAGGTGGTGGTGCGCCACCGTTCCCGCATTCTTCGGATTCTGTCTGTCATGGCTGTTCCTCCTTTTTATACGTAGGTCTGCTTAATGTCCGGTTTCGTCATAGGAGAGGGAATCGATCTTGATTCCAAGGCCGCCGGAGGCTTTGGCGTTCTTGTGGTAATCATTGAAATTGATTTCCTTCTCCTTCATTTCCTTCGTACAGTGCAGGATGTTGCCGTTGGCCAGGAGAATTTCCTGCAGCTTTTTAATGTCCACGTGGTCCACGTTGCCGTCTCCCTTGACCGCCAGGGCGGCAGCGGTTCCCGCCGCTTCACCGGTTAAGGCGCACTGGGGAATGCTGCGCATGATTTCCCAGCCCCTGCCCCCTGCGGATACCATCCGGCCGGCTGCCAGGACGTTGGTCACGGCGGTGGAATACAGCCCCTCATAGGGGAATTCGTACACCGGCGCCGGATTGTCCATGCAGTGGGCCACACAGCCGATGGAGGAGTCCACGTAGGCATAGGCGTCGGTGCAGTTCAGCTCCTTTTTGCCGATGATCCGCCGGGTCATCCGGGTCTGGATCTGGGTGGGGTAGGTCAGGAAGCTGTACCCCTCCCTCCGGTGCTCCTTCAGGTAATCCAGCATCAGCTTCCGGCTTAAACGGATGTAGGCGTTGCGGCCGGCGGCATCCGTTCCGTCAAATTTCGGAATCACCGCGTGGGAGTTGTCCACGTCCGGACGAAGGCCGAACCAGCGTAAAGGCACCGCGGCAACAAGGCCGCCGGCGGCGTAGGCTTTGTCAAATTCCGCCGCGTCGATTTCATGGGTCCAGGAGGAGCAGATGTTTTCCGGGTCGGTTTCCGTGGGCACCCCCGCCCGGTATAAAAGATCCGAATCCCCGGAGGCATCGATGAACACCTTTGCAAGATAAGCGCTCCTGCCGGATTTGTTTTCCACCAGGACACCCTTTATGGTATTTCCTTCCATAATCGGCGCGGCAAAGGCGGTGTCGAACATGACGTCGATGCCCTCGTCCTGCACCAGCTCGTCAAAGGCCAGCACCGCGGCGGGGATATTGAAGGTGGTCTGGTATCTGCCGGTGGGATTCTCCACCCGGGCCGGACCGTCCTTCCAGCAGTCGGGAAGGGTGTTGTAGCCGTATTTGATGGTGGTGTGCAGAAGCTCCTGGGTCAGGCCGCCGAAGAGCCGGTTGCCGGCGCCGTCATCCAGGGGGAAATAGACGCAGACCAGGCCGTTGGTGGCCAGTCCGCCCAGGCAGACGCTTTTTTCTATCAGGGTAACCGCCGCGCCGCAGCGCCTCGCGGCCACCGCCGCGGCAATACCGGCGATACCGCCGCCGATGACAATCACATCCGTTTCCTTCATGACCGGGATTTCCCGGGCTTCCTCAACAATCCTGCGCAAAGTAACCGCCCTCCTTATTGTACAGTAATAAAGGCTGCTTAAAACCCGCAGCGGCAAACCGTTTTTCACATGGAAAACCGGCAGGAAACCTGTCTGTTCCTGCCGGTTTCATCATACCACGTTAATGGGTCTGATACCAGTTTTTCGCATAGTTTTCGTAGACGTCCATTACCACGCCCATGCGTTTCTTCGTTTCCTCGTCCTCCGGCGGGCCCGCCACCATGGCGGTGTAGCAGAAGCCGCCGTCCGGGGCAAAGGTGTCCACGTATTCCATCAGGGCCTGGCGAAGCTCCTCCTCGTCGCAGGTGTTGTCGTACTTCAGCATGTCCCAGCCGCCGCAGATGGCCAGCTTCCTGCCGAATTTCTTCTTGATGCCCACCAGGTCGTTCATGGTCTGGGCCGGGTTCCAGGACTGGATGCCGATATCGATCCAGTCGGGGATGAAGGCCTCGCATTTGCCGCAGTCATGCCGCTCGATGTACATGTTGTTGTCTTTGGCGATGTCGGCGTGGAGCTTGTGGAAGGGCTTGAAGAATTCCCGGTACATTTCCACGGAGAAGAAGGGGGAGAGGGCGGCGGAATCGTCGTCCATCATGCCTAAAACCTCCGGGTGCATGTAGTAAATCTGCTTCTTCAGCACCTCCACATAGAATTCGGACACATACTCCAGCAGGGCCTTGACCTCCTCCGGCTCCTCGTAGAGGGCCAGCAGGGTATCCTCAAAGCCCATGAAGGAGACCAGGGTCAGGAAATAATCCCCGCCGCCAACGGTAATATACTTTTTCTCCCGGTCAATGTCCTTGATTTTGTCGGCGTAGTATTTTTCCCAGTCGAAATTGGAAAGATCCGGTTTTTTGATGTAATCCCGCCATTTCGTGATGTCCGGCAGCAGCTTCTGGTGGGGGTCCGGCATCGCGCCGAAATTCATATCCGGGGCACCGACGTAGCGCACGCCCCAGGAGGTGGTAATCGGGCCGTCCGGCGCCGCAACCGGCGTCAGCAGTTCTTCGTTAAACATTCCCACCCGGTCTTCGAACATGCCGGGCACGTATTCCGGGATTTCTCCCCGAAGCATCATGAAATAATTTTCTTTTGCTGATATCATAGCCTTCTCCTAACGCAGGGCTGCCGGACTTTCTGCTCCGGCAGCCCCTGTCCCAAATGTTCTTTTCGTATGCTTTTCGGTTCTCCTGTATACAGGATAACACAGAAGAAATATGGGGTAAATGTTGCACAAGAACGTACTTTCGGGCGGTTAGGCACGGCTGATTTGTGCGAATCTGTCCCGGAATCTTCCATGGGAGGAGCAAAAGAGGGACTTATTTTGCCGGAGTTATCCTTTTTTATCCCGGGAGGATGGGCTATACTTACATCAATAGTTAAGGAAAGCAACCTTACAGGAGGGGAAACATGATACCGGGACAGGTACTTTTACATTGTTTGTTTGTTGAACTGCCGATAATTATCCGACGGATAAAATACAGAACTGCTTAAAAAAGAGCTGCAAAATAAACGCAGCTCTTTTTTGTTGCGCAGTAAATAAGGACACAAAGAAGCCCGGCAGGTGGTCAGCCTGCCGGGCCCTTTGCATTATAGAGGGGGTTATCTATGGGAAAGATTTCCGGCGGTCGCCCGCCGTCCATCCGCCTGTCCGTTGTAAGGCTATATCAGCAGAAACAGTATCCGCATCCACATGGGCATCATGCTTAAGGCAAAGATGATGAAAATGATTTTCAGGATGACGGATAAGGTGCGGGCCCTGGCCATGGTAATCAGAAGCATCAGGGGCCAGCAGAAAATCCAGCCAAGCACCGTAAAGATGATGCGGATTCTTTCCGAAGGATCGGCATAAAAGGCTGTTCTTCCGGGATTTCTTCCAAAAAACCAGCTGCCGGAAGACTGTCTTCCGGTATATCCGCAGTTCGGGCAGGCATTGGAGTAGTACTCCTGGCCGCATCTGGGGCAGATTCGGGCTTTTCGTCCGGCACGTGTCCCGCAGTTCGGGCAGCATGCGGATTCGAAAATCGTACCGCAGTTGCCGCAGATGTGGGCGAATTCATTTGCCCCGCAGGAGGGGCAGGTTTTTTCGTTGTCGTTCACAACGGAACCGCAGTATAAGCATTTTTTCATGGTCAGTTGGTTAAAAATTCCTCCTTGTATTCTTAAGTATAGGAGGAAGGCCTGCCCGGAAACAGTATATTTCAGGCGGGATAGACTAAGATAATGGGAGAAAAGCGGAGAATTAGCTGTTTATCTGGACGAAAAGCCGGAAAATGGACTATAATAAACAAAATACCAAAAAGCTGCGGGAGGATCCGGGATGAGCATAGAAGCTTTCGTGAACAATATGAATAAGGGAAAGAATGCGGTCAGCAATTACGAAATCATGACGGAGAAGACCCGGGATTTGTTCCTGACCTATGACACCGCCGCCATGGCGGAAAAAATGGGCCTTTCCGAGGATGAGGGGTATATCTATGCCCATTACATTTCACGGCTGTACAGGGTGAATAAAAAGGACGGGCTTGTGGAGGTGCAGCCGGAGAATACGCAAAGCTGGGAAAAGGCTGCATACGAGGACGCCCTGACCCTTTACGACATCCTGGGCTACGGTCAGGCCGGCGCGGCCCCTGCCGGAGAATTCCTGCAGATCCAGAACCTTTCCGACGTGCACAACGCCAGATCCTACGCAGGCTCCGGCATGAACGACCGGTACGGGAAGGAATATGAGGGCAGGGTGCAGACCCTGCAGAAGGCGTTATCCGCCCTGGGCGGCGTGCCCTTCGGCAAGGGCGACGTGTCCATGCGGCTGCCCTTTTTTGAAAAGATGGACGTGGTGATTTCCTTCTGGGATGCGGACGACGAGTTTCCCGCGTCGTTAAATATCCTGGTGGATAAAAATATCCTGCAGTACATGCATTACGAAACCATCTGGTATGCCGCCGGCGGCCTGATGAAACGGGTAAAAGAGGCGGCGCAGGCCGCGGAAAGGAAAGATACGACGTGCTGAAGGACGCGGATATCCGGGAGCCGCTGTTTGATTTCCTGGAGAAAACCTACGGAAAGGTGCGCATCCTGGAGGAGAAAATCATAGGCAGCTCCCGGGCGGATGTGGTGATGGTGGTGCCGGAGGGACTTTACGGCATTGAGATCAAAAGCGATGCGGACAGCTATACCCGCCTGGCCGGCCAGGTGAAGGATTACGATAAATATTATGATTTCAACATGGTGGCGGTGGGTACCAGCCATGCCGGGCATATCGAGGAGCATGTGCCGGAATACTGGGGCATCATCACCGTGGAGGAGACGGCAGAGGGGCCTGATTTTTATCTTCTGCGCAAAGCCCGTCCGAATCCGAAGATGCGGTGGATCCGGAAGCTGGAAATCCTCTGGCGGCCGGAGCTTGCGGCCTTCCAGGAGATGAATGCCATGCCGAAATATCGGCAGGAGAGCAAGGCTTTTGTCATCGGAAAGATTGCGGAGCGCATCGAGAAGGGAAAAATCGATGAACAGACGGCCAGAACGCAGATAAGCAGCCTGCTTTTCGAGCGGGATTATACAGCCATTAAAAAAACCATCAGCAATTATAAAAAAGCGGAAGCTGCCCGGCCGAAGCGGCCGATGGATCCGGTGGTGAAGTTAAAGCTGATGGTGGGAAATCCCTTTTTCGGGGGCTTTTCCGTGACGATAAGGCCGGGACGGAGAAAAAGAAGAAAGAATGCAGGCAGCAGGAGAGGATAACATGAACATAAGAGAATCGCTTATTTCCCGGTTTACCCGGTACGCCGCCATTTCAAGCCAGAGTGACGCCGGCGCGGGCAGGGTACCCAGCAGCGAGGGACAGAGAAAGCTGGCAAATCTTCTGGCCAGGGAACTGAAGGACCTGGGGCTTACTGATATTTACCTCAGTGAGCAGAGTGTCCTGACGGCCCGCCTTCCGGAGAATCTTCCGGAGGGGCATCCGCCGGTGCCCAAAGCCGGCTGGGTCGCCCATCTGGATACGGTGGATGCCGGCGCGAATCCGGACATTTTCCCGGTGCTGGTGGTGAACTATTCCGGCGGCGATATCTGCCAGAATGAGGAAAAGGGCCTGGTTATCCGCGCGGCGGACCATCCGGAGCTGGCCCGGTACATCGGGGAGGACATCCTGGTGTCCGACGGCACCTCCGTGCTCGGCGCGGACAACAAGGCGGCCATCGCCAATATCATGACGGCCCTGCAGTACCTGAAGGAGCACCCGGAGTTCTGCCACGGGGAAATCTATGTGGCCTTTACGCCGGATGAGGAAATCGGCCTTCTCGGGGCGAAGGCCCTGGAGCTTTCCCGCTTTCCGGTGGATTTTGCCTATACCATTGACTGCTGTGAGGAGGGAGAGCTGGTCTGCGAGACCTTCAACGCGGCGGCGGGGACGCTGCGCATCCGCGGTGTGAATGCCCATCCCATGTCCGCCAAGGGCGTGATGGTGAATGCGGCCGGCGTGGCCGTGGATTTTGTCTCCCTGCTGGACCCTGCGGCCACCATGGAGAACACCGAAGGAAGAGAGGGCTTCATCTCCGTCGGCAGTATTTCCGCAACCCACGGAAGCGCCGAGGTCGGCTTTATCATCCGGGACCACGACCGGGAGAAATTTGCACAGAAGAAGGCGCTGCTTAAGACGGCGGCGGATTTCCTTCAGGCAAAGTACCCGAAGGCGGAAATCAGCCTGGAAATCGCCGACACCTACGCCAATATCGCCGACAGTATCCGGGCCGACAACCGGGTCTGCATCGATTACCTGTACGCGGCGATGGAGGACCTGGGGATTAAGCCGAAGCCCCTGGCCATGCGGGGCGGCACCGACGGATCCTTCCTTTCCACGAAGGGGATCCTCACGCCGAATTATTTCACCGGCGCCCACAACTTCCATTCCCTGGCGGAATTCCTGCCTGTCAGTGCCTTTGAGCAGTCTGCGCGGGTGACGATCAAGCTGATGGAGCTTATCAGCGGCGGAAAAAAGACGGTGCAGCAGATTACGAAGCCGTATTTCAGATAGAATAAGCTTGGATAGAGTAAAAATTACGGGCTGAATCAGCAGAAACTGATTTCAGCCCGTAGGTTTTTTCCATTCTTTTCAAAACGCAGCGCAGGGACCGCCGGTCCCTGCCCGTTTTTCATACATCAATCCGTAATCACGATTTTTTCGATAACAGGCTGGTCCTCCGCCGGGATGGTACCGTTGTTGTCGACGGGTTTGGCATCTTTGGCTATCTGCTGCGCAATCTCCAGGCCCTCCGTCACCCGGCCGAAGGCCGCGTAGCTGCCGTCCAGAAAGGTGGAATCCGCCACGGTGATGAAAAACTGGGAGCTGGCACTGTCATAGGCCTTTGACCTGGCCATGGAAATAACGCCGGCCACATGGCTGATGGGGTTATTTACACCGTTGTCGGCAAATTCTCCCTTGATGGTGGTATCCGCACCGCCGAAGCCGGTGCCCTCCGGGTCGCCGCCCTGGATCATGAAGCCGTCCATAATCCGGTGAAAGGTCAGGCCGTCATAGAAGCCCTCCTCAGCCAGCTTGATGAAATTCGCCACCGTAATCGGCGCGGTTCCCTCATCCAGCTCCAGCTTGATGGTACCGTAATCCTTTACGGTGATTTCCGCATGCCGCACCTTGGTAAATGTTCCCTCCGGCGCCGCTGCCTCCTGCGCTGCCCCCTCATTCTTATTTCCGCCGCAGGCGCAAAGGGCAAGGGCAGCCGCTGCGGCCAGGAAGAATACAAATACTTTTCTCTTCATTTTCAGTTCTCCGTTTTCTGCAGGTCATTCGGCAGGTTATTTCTCCTGCCATTCCTACAGGATAATGACAAATCCGCCCCCTGTCAACTGTGTACAGCCGGAATTTGATCCCCTGGGCCACAGATATCCTTTATATGCGGGCGGCTGCGAATCCCGCACCGACAGCAATATCGCCCTTTACTAAAAGGAAAACTGCACAAAAACAGACCCCTCCTTCTGTAAAATCTGCTTCAGAGAAATACGCAAACCGCTTGCCTCGGACCGTAACTCATGCTATAATACGCACCCGAGGGAGTAACAGCCGTATTTTACGGAGATCTGTCGTCACCACGGGAAATCCCGGCAGACTTTAAATTGTGAGACTCATGTAATATTGCATGGGTCTTTCTTTATGCCTGGCTTACCGGCAAACTGCTGCAGATAGTCAGGCAGAAGGCCCCCGACAAAACAAAAGAGAGGCTTAAAACAAATGAATCCGATGATTCCCGCACTGATTATTTTCATTGTCATGTACGTCCTTCTGCTGATTCTTTCCGAGCATCGGTGGATTGTCGCCCTGGCAGCAGCCGCGGCATTTCTCCTGCTGCGGATTCTTCCGGTGGGAAATGTGCCCGGCGCGATTAACTGGAACGTCATCCTGATGCTGGGCGGTACCATGGCGACGGTGGAACTGTTTATCCAGAGTAAAATGCCCCTGAAAATGGCGGAAGGCCTGCTGAAAATCACGCCGAACGTTCGTTGGGCAATTGTGGCCTTAAGCCTGTTTGCCGGCATTATCTCCGCCTTCGTGGACAATGTGGCCACCGTACTGATGGTGGCGCCGGTGGGTCTGGCCGTAGCCAAAAAAATCAAGACCAACCCGGTTCCGGTTATTATAGCCATCGCCGTTTCCAGCAACCTGCAAGGCGCGGCCACACTGGTAGGCGATACCACCTCCATCCTTCTGGGCAGCTACATGAAGATGGGCTTCAATGATTTCTTCTGGTTCAAGGGACGTCCCAGCATTTTCTTCGCCACCGAGGTCGGCGCGCTTTTAACCATCTTCGTACTCCTGTTCCTCTTCCGGAAGGAGAAGGCAAAGGTAGAGGGCGGCGGCACCACCAAGGTAACGGATTTCATGCCCACCGTGCTCCTGCTCGGCACCATCGTTCTGCTGATTGTGGCCTCCGGTTTCCAGAACAAGCCGGAGCTGACCAACGGTATTATCTGCTGCGGCATGGCCGCCATCGGCATTATCTATACCATTATCCGCCGCAAGGGCGTCAAGGTGGCCGGGGAAGTGGCCAAATCCATTGACTACAAAACCCTGCTCCTGCTGTGCGGCCTGTTCATCGTCATCGAAGGCCTGAACGCCGCCGGTGTTATCGACGCCATCGCCCAGGTATTCCTGAAGGTCGGCGGCAGCTCGCCCGCCATCATGTATGTGATGATTGTGGTGGTATCCATCGGTATTTCCGCCTTCGTGGACAATATCCCCTATGTGGCCACCATGCTTCCGGTGGTCTGCAGCATTGCCGCCACCATGAACCTGCAGCCTTACCTTTTCGCCTTCGGCCTGCTGATCGGCGCGACCCTGGGCGGTAACATCACCCCGGTAGGCGCCTCCGCTAACATCACCGGTATCGGTATCCTGCAGAAGGAGGGCTACAAGGTCGCCACGAAGGATTTCATGCGCATCGGCGTGCCCTTCACCCTGATTGCCGCCGCCGGCGGCGCCATCTTCACCTGGATCTTCTGGGCATAAAAAGCTTCGGACCCGGCGGTCCTGTGAAAGCCATTGAAATAATATAGATAATAAAAACCTACGGGCTGAAATCAGTTTCTGCTGATTCAGCCCGTAGATTTTTGCCTTTTGATACGAATTGAAGTTGTAAACCCGCGTTTAATAGCCGGCCTTCAGGTCCACCTGGCGAAGCAGCGGCCTTCCTGCGCAGTAGTTGTCGAAATCCTCCAGGAACTGGGCGACGATTTTCTCCCGGGTGTGGGGCAGGGTCATGTTGCCGGCCACGTGAGGCAGGATCAGGAGGTTCGGGCAGTCCCACAAGGGATTGTCTGCGGGAAGGGGCTCGGTTTCGAAGACGTCCAGGGCGGCGGCAAGCCTTCCGGCGGTCAGCTCGGGCAGCAGGGCAGCCTCGTCAATGATGAAGCCGCGGCCCACGTTGACGATAAGAGCGCCGTCGGGCAGCAGGGCCAGCCGCTTTTCATCCAGCATATGGAAGGTTTCCTCCGTGCCGGGCATGGAGATGATGAGGATGTCGGTCTGCGGCAGGACCTCCTCGATCTGCTCCTGGGTATAAATCCGGTCAAAGAGATTCTCCGGGTTCCGGCCCTTGCGGTTTACGCCGTACAGGGCGGCGGGCTCAAAGGCGCGGATGCGCTTTGCGGTTTCAAAGCCGATATCGCCGGTGCCGGCAAAGGTAACGCGGCTTCCGTATACGGATTTGACCGGCAGGGGCTTATGCCATTCCTTCCTGGCCGCGGCCGCGGCAAATTCCACCTGGCGGCGCAGCATTTCCAGGGTCATCATGACCAGGTGCTCGGCGATGGTTACGCCGTAGGCGCCGGAGGAATTGGAAAGCAGGGCAGTGCCGTTTTCAAAGACGGGAAGGCCCTTGAACTGGTTCACGCCGGCGGAAACCGAACACTGCCAGCGCAGCTTTTCCGCATTTTTCGCAAAATCCGGCGAGCCGGAAAAGACGATTTCCCCGTCGGCGGGCAGGGCTTCCTCCTGCATCGTGCAGAATTCCACTTCAAAACCGTTTCTGTCTGCCGCTTCGATGATTTGTTTCTTATCCCCTTCTGTCAGGTCGGGTACACCTACTACCAGTTTTCTGCTCATAATAACCTCCGTATTATTTCTTTGCCGCTTCCGCGCGCTGCTCAATATCCCTTAACGAAAGAATGCCGGCCGTTTTCCGAAGAGAAAACCCGGATTTCACAGTTTTTCGGCCGGGGCCGCCACAGGATACCGTTTTTCCGGTCGGACAGATAGCCCTTCAGTGCCCGGATAATGCCGCCGTGGCAGGTCACCAGCACATTTTCGTAGGGCTTCTTTTCCAGCTCGGAAAGGAAGGACGCGCTTCTTTCCACCATGGATTTTACGGTTTCCACGCCCTTTGGCGCGGGGAAAAGCTCCGGCAGGAACCAGTAAAGCTTCATGCCGAGGCTCATTTCCCTGAAGGGACAGCAGTCGAAGGGCCCGAAATCCGTCTCGATCAGCCGTTCGTCGATGAGGATGTCTTCCTCCGGCACGCCGCCGATGATGGAGGCGGTCAGCCGGGCCCTCTTAAGCGGGCTGGAATACACGGCGTCGAAGTGAACGTCGCCGATGCGTTCCCGGGCAGCGGATGCCTGGGCAATGCCGGTTTCATTTAAGGGAATGTCGATTCTTCCCTGCATCTTGTTCTCTTTATTCAGGTCGGTCTGCCCGTGGCGGGTGATCCAGATGTTCATTTGCCGGGTTCCTTATTTCTACAGTGATCAGCCCTTCGGGCGGATATGCATCCTTCCGGGGCTGTCGGACAGATAAATCTTACTTCGAAAGCGGCCCGAAGTCAATCCGGCGTCTTCCGAAATGAGAAAGCCTTGAATAAACGGCGGAAAAAAGGTATGATGCAAGCAAACTGAAAAATCACACAGGGAGGATTGAAATAAACGGTATGGATGTGAAGAAAAGAGTGGAAGAGCTGTCGGAGGAAATGATTTCCCAGCTGGGAAGGCTGGTAAAATACGATTCCAAACGGGGAGAGGCCCTGCCGGGCAAGCCCTTTGGCGAAGGCCCTGCGGCAGTCCTGGCGGAAGCCCTGCAGCTGGCAGAGGAAATGGGCTTTGAAACGAAAAACCTGGACAATTACTGCGGCTATGCCCAGATCGGCGAAGGAAAAGACATCATCGGCATCGCGGCGCACCTGGATATCGTGCCCGCGGGCGAAGGCTGGAGCACGGACCCCTTTACCCTGACCAGGAAGGGCGACGTACTCTACGGCCGGGGCGTGTCCGATGACAAAGGCGCGGTGATTGCTTCCCTGTATGCCCTGAAGGTGCTGCAGGAGGAAGGCGTTGCCTTAAATAAACGGATCCGTGTCATCATGGGCTGTGCGGAGGAAACCGGATCTCCCTGCATGGTGCATTACGGCCAGGTGGAGGAGCCTGTCACCGTGGGCTTTACCCCCGATGCGGAATTCCCGGGCATTTACGGCGAAAAGGGCATGATGGCCCTGCTGGTGAAGAGCAAAAATACGAAGATTATCGACATGAACGGCGGCTTTGTCACCAATGCGGTCTGCAACCACTGCATTACGGTGGTTCCGGCTGCAGAGGTGGAGGCGGAGGCCTTAAGGAAGGCCCTGGAAAAGACCCCGCTTAAGGAATTTACCGTTAAGGAAGAGGACGGAAAGCTTACCATCGACGCCGTGGGCGTTGCCGCCCATGCCAGCACCCCGCTTCTGGGCGTGAATGCCGCCAGCTACACCATGAAGGCCCTGGCGGAAGCCGGCATGCAGGATGATTTCGTTGACTATTACAACAGCCACATCGGCACTGCCTGCAACGGCGAAGGCTTCGGCATCAACGTGGAGGATGACTACGGCAACCTGACCTTCAACAACGGCATCGTGAAGACGGAGGACGGTGTGATTTCCTGCACCATCGACATCCGGGTGCCGGTTACCTACACCCCGGAAAAGATGAGAGAGCTGATTGCACCTTATCTGGAGGACGAAAAGGGAAGCTGCACCATCGTCAATCAGGTGGAATCCCTGTTCTTCCCCCTGGATTCCCCCATGGTAAAGGCCCTGCACCAGGCCTACATCGACGTGACCGGAGATACAGAGCGTCAGATGCAGGTTATCGGCGGCGGCACCTATGCCAAGGAGGTCCCCGGCATCATTGCCTTCGGCTGCGGCTGGCAGGATGAGGACAACCACATCCACAATGCGGACGAATTCCTGAAGCTTGACCAGTTCAGGCTCCAGGTGGAAATCTACGTCCAGGCCATCAAAAATCTTCTGGCGTTATAATTTTATATTGCAAAAAAGGCCGCCCTTTCCGGGCGGTCTTTTTAACCGAGGAGCCATTTCACAGCCTTGGCGAGCCTTCCGGGCGGATTGGCGAAATGACCGCCGGAATTCATCTCCAGGGTGCTTCGGGAAACCTGTTTATCCTGCTGCAGGCGTCTGGCCTGCAGCTTTGTTTTATCCTCGATGGTTGACATAACAGGATCCGGCGAATTCTTTTCCTTCCCGCCCAAAGAGAGATAAATCCGGCTTTCCGCCGCGGGAATCTGCCGCGCTGCCGCATATTCATCCCAGCCGGGAAACCACAAAGACCCGGAGCAGGCGGCCGCGCCGGCAAAGGCAGGGGATTCGTAGGCCGCCCACAGAGAGAAAAGGCCGGCCAGGGAATAGCCGATGGGGTAGAAGGCTGACGCGCCGGGCAGCTTTTCCTTTAAAAAGGGCAGGGCCGTCCCGGTCAGGAAATCCAGGGTTTTCCTGCCGCCTCCGGCAAAATGCCGGCCGGAAACTATTGCTTCCCAGGGGGAAAAATCACAGTCCCAGTCCGCCGCTTCATAGAGGAACAGGGAGAAATCGTCGGGCAGGGCGGTTATCGCCGCTTCCTCCCCCTCCCCGGCGCCGGTGCCCAAAAGGAACACAGAAGAATCAGGCTTTCCCGCGTAGAGCCGGCAGGCAAAGCCGTCCAGGTGTATATCCGTGAGAATCTGATTGAACATTTTCATGCCAGTCCTTATAATTTAATCAAAAGCAGTCAGGCGGCAGACGGCCGCCTTTTATCCATAATAGAATATACGGAGTGTTTTGACAAGGAGGAGGACGAATGCCTTTAACGATCGTCAGGAATGATATTACGAAGATGGAGGTGGACGCCATCGTCAACGCCGCAAATGAAAGCCTGCTGGGCGGCGGCGGTGTGGACGGCGCCATTCATGCGGCAGCAGGCCCGGGGCTTCTGGCAGAATGCAGGAAGCTGAAGGGCTGCCGGACCGGGGATGCCAAAATCACCGGCGGCTACAACCTGCCGGCAAAATACGTGATTCACACCGTAGGGCCCATCTACAGGAACGGAAAACGGGGCGAGCGGGAGCTGCTGATTTCCTGCTACAGAAAATCCCTGGAGCTGGCAAAAGCAAATGAGGTGGAATCCATCGCTTTTCCGCTGATTTCCGCAGGGGTCTACGGCTATCCGAAGCAGGAGGCCTTCGATATCGCGGTGTCGGTTATCCGGGAATTTCTTACGGAAAATGACATGACGGTGTACCTGGTGGTCTTTGACCCGGACGTCCTGGCCATCAGCAAGGGGCAGTTTTCCGAAATCCGGGAATACATCAGCGACGCCCAGGTGCGCCGCCAGATGCAGCTTGACAGGGAAAGACGCCGCGGCATGCAGCAGATGCATGCCCAGTCCATTGCCCTGCCCCGCGCTGCCGCAGAGAAAAAGGCACCGGCCAAACCGGCCAACCTGTCGGAATGGCTGGCAAGGTCCGACGAAAGCTGGCGGAGCATGCTGTTTCGCTGTATTGACGAAAGGCAGCTGTCAGACCCGGCCGTTTACCGGAAGGCAAATATTGACCGCAGGCTGTTTTCGAAAATCCGCAGCAACGAGAATTACCAGGCCTCCAAGCCCACGGTGCTGGCGCTGGCCCTGGCCCTGGAGCTTCCCAGGGAGGAAATCGACGAGCTGCTGATGAAGGCGGGCTACGCCCTTTCCGATAGCAATACCTTTGATTTGATTATCGCCTATTTTATCGACCGGGGGGAATACGACGTGATGAAGATCAACGAAGCCCTGTTCTCCTTCGACCAGAGCCTGCTGGGAAATCTGTAGCCTGCATGTTATTTGTCGCCCGCCGGGCGACCTGCCGGCGGCGCCGATGCGGTATTATCCCTGTTGTAAAGAAAAGAAAAACAGGAGGGTAATACCATGAAGAACAACATTACGGAACTCGTATTCATACTGGACAGGAGCGGCTCCATGAGCGGGCTGGAAAGCGATACCATCGGCGGCTTCAACGGCATGATCGAAAGCCAGAAGAGGGAGGCGGGCACCGCCTATGTGACCACGGTGACCTTCAACCAGGCAGCCGTCCGCGTCCATGACCGGGTTGACCTGGCGAAGATTGCACCCATGACACGCGTCGATTACACCGTGGGCGGGATGACCGCCCTGCTGGATGCGCTGGGCGATACCATCCGTCACATCAGCGAAATCCATAAATACATCCGTCCGGAGGACGTACCGGAGAAAACCGTATTTGTCATCACCACCGACGGCCTGGAAAATGCCAGCAGAAGGTATTCCTCTGACCAGGTGAAGAAAATGATTACGGATAAAAAGAAGGAGGGCTGGGAATTCCTGTTCCTCGGCGCCAATATCGACGCGGTGGAAACCGCCGCAAGATACGGGATTGACGAGGACCGGGCGGTGACCTTCAAAAATGACGCGAGGGGCACGCAGCTCAACTACAGAGCCGTAAACGAGGCAGTTGCCAGCTCCAGGGCGGGAAGGCCACTGGACAGAAGCTGGAAACAGGCTATCGAAAATGACGTAAAAAAGAGGGGAAGGTAAAACTTCCCCTTTTTTGTTTGAAAGAACTGCCTTTTGCAGCCCGCAAAGCTTTTTAAAAACTGCTTCCCCCGCAGCTGGAGCCGCAGCTCGAACCGCAGCTGGAGCCAGAGCTGCCGGAATCGGAGCTGTCTGAGGGCGGTGAATACTTTTTGTCCGTCCGCACATGGCGGTTGCTGACGACGGCGGCGGTAAAGCCTGCGGTATCCACGGCCTTTTCCGGCCTGGTGTAGGTGGAAGAGGTCAGGACGGCCAGCGCAAAGGTGAAAAGCAGGGCCAGCATGATGGCGATAAAGGCGTTGGAGATATATTTCATGGAGCTTGGAACATTGCGGTCCTCTATCACGTCAAGCATCTGCGCCAGAGCGGCGCGGCAGCAGCCGTAGTAGTCCCCGTCGGAAGCCAGGGAGGCGGCGTTGTTGGTGATGTTGTTGGCCCGGGCATTGTCGAAAAACTTCTCCATGTTGCCCATCCGCTGGATCACAATCCGGCGCAGGTACATGTCCAGGGAAAAGACGGCGGCATTGTCGTAGCCGAAGAGCTCCAGCCGTTTCTGGCGGGCCCGTTCATAGTCCTCAAGATTTGTCTCGGTGTCCACGGTATACACGGCAATATTTGCATAATTGGTAAGGGGCTGCATGAGTTCCAGCAGCCGGTCCTCCTCCGAAGAGGTCAGAAGGTCTGCCTCATCCGCAACCACGGCCCGGTAGCCGGTCTCCTCGTTTGTCCATTCCGGCGCATCTGCAGCCAGGCAGAGAAGGGCAGGACCTGCAGCAGTGCAGAGAATCAGAAGAAAAACGGCCAGGCGGCTTATGATTTTACGCATGATCGTTGCCTCCCTTCTTGTCAAACTGCGGCGGCCTGCGGAAGGCCCGGGCATTGTGGGTTTTTACCGTCAGGCTGAACTGGATCAGGAACAGCAGGATATGGATAAGTGAAGCATAATAATAGATTGCATTCCGCACATTGAAAAACAGGAAAACCAGGGAGGCGAAGGCAGCCACAAGGGAAAGTATGGTAAACCGCCTTTCCGGCGTCCCTTTTGGATATCCGTTCGGACCCAGGTACCTTACTGCGGAGGAAAAGAAGAAAAAGATGAAAAACAGGAAATAAAGGCCCCGGATGGCCGAATTGGAGACGGCGTTCAGGAGCAGGGCCAGACCCAGGCCCGCAAGCAGCAGCAGGCAGAAGCCGAGAAGCATGCGGAAGGTTCTGGAGCCTTCATGGCTGCCGGCATCCCGCACCTTTTTCGCGGCAAAATAATGTCCGTTGGCCCAGCAGGCGCAGGAGGAAAGAATCGCGGTCAGGGCAAAGGTGGACATGGGCCTGCCCATAAATTCCGCGAAATTCAGCAGGGTGAAAAGACCTGCGGCAATCACCAGGGCCAGGGCGAGGAAACGGCCGATGCTTAAGGGGAAATCCGCCACAACCTTGCCCGTAGCGCCGTTTACGGCGGCGTAAAGCATGCCCTTACGATTCCTGCAGGACATGAACCAGACGGGGAACATGGTCCTTTTCGTCCGTATTTCCCCCGTCGGAATATGCAGGGACTCCCCATTTATCTTATATTTGGCAAACCGCCCCGTGGCGGGCTTTCCGGGCGAATTCGGACCGGCAGCAGGATCGAGCATGCCGGAGGCAGCGGCCTTAGCTGCAATTTCCTCCGCAATCAGCCGGGCGGTTCGCTCCTTATCCTCGGTCTTTTCGCCGTCGTCGTCGGTTTCCGCATAGAAGCCGGCCAGAAAGCCGGGGGTAAAGGTCTGCTCGGCAGCTGCCGGGAAGGGCTCCAGGCACTCGCTGATTTCATCGTCAAACTGGGTCGAGGCATCGTGGGACAGGCCGGTAAAGGAGCCCTTGACATTCTGCGTAAGCTCGTGGATTTCCGTATAGAGATAATCCCCCTCCCGCTTTGCACTGCCCCGGTATTCCATGCTGACCGGGCCGTCAAGCCGGGCTTCGTATTCCCAGTAGGGCATGTAAATGCCCCGGAAGGAATCTATCTGGGCTTCCTTCCGAAGGTATCCGGGGCTTAGGAAAGCCCGCCGCAGAGCCCGTCTGTAGGCTTTTTTGCAGTCCTCCTTCGTGATGCCGAAGGGAATGATGGTTTCCGGGCGCTTTTCGTTTTTCAGGCGGTCCGGAATAATGTTCGCGCTGCCGCAGTAGGCGCAGACGGCGGTCACATCCGTCTCCCCCGCGTAGGTAAGCTGGGCGCCGCAGTTCGGGCAGAGCCAGACCTGTGTCTGGTAGCTGCCCTCATCCAGAAGGCCGCTTTCGGCACCCTTTGTAACGGTGTCAAAGCGGTAGGGATCCTCGCTGCGTCCGCAGCTGTCACAGAGCATCTGCCGGCTTTTGATGTCATAGCGGAGTTCGCCGCCGCATCCCGGACATTTCATAATGGAAGTACCTTCCTTTCTGATTTTTATCAATAGCAGGGCCGCCGGTTTACAGGAAACAGTTGACGTCTTTTCCGAAAAGGGAACCGGTCTGGCCGTAGGTTACACATTTTGCGCCGCCGCGGCAGGTATCTGCATGGGCGCAGGCAAGACAGCCTTCGGGAACCGGCGGATGTTTAAGCTTTTCCATCAGGGGGTCCGAGGAGAGAAGCGCTTCAAGCTCTCCGTCGTGGATGTTCCCGATGGTAAAGGGGAGTCTTCGGCAGGGCATCAGGCTTCCGTCGGCCAGAATGGTGATCATATCCTGCCCGGCATGGCAGGTATAGCAGAAATCTGCCCGCCGGTTTCCGATAAACTGGAGGGATCGTTCACAGGAGACCAGGCTGGACCCGTCCCTTCTGCGGTATTTCCGGTTAAGTCTTTGAGCCTGTTTTACAAATGCCTGAAATTCCGCCGTGGAAAGCGCCAGCTTTTCTGTTTCTTCCGGCGTATCCGTGACCACCCGGTCCCACCAGAGCTTGCGCACCCGGTGTTCGCTGCAGATTTTCGCAAGTTCGGGAAAGCATTCTGTGTTACCCTTCTGGGCGGTGAAGGAGACCAGGACGGGTACCTCCAGGGCGGTCAGCTCGTCGATGCCCCGCAGGGCCCGGTCAAAGGCGCCTTTTCCCCGGATGCGGTCGTGGATTTCCCGGGTTCCGTCCAGGCTGACCTGCACGAATTCCGCCCCGTACCAGGCGATCCGGTTGGCAGCGCGGCTGTCGATGAGTGTACCGTTTGACAGTACGCAGAAGAGAAGCTGCCGCCTCCGGAGTTCTTCAAGCAGCGTAAAAAAGGCGGGATGGACAAGCGGCTCTCCCCCCGTCAGATAGACATAGCCGTAGTAATTGCCTGCCTTCAGAAATCGTTCGTATTTATCCAGTATTTCCGTAAAGTCCGCAGGGGAAGCGCTGTAGGCGGTGTCCTTCTGGTAGCAGTGTACGCAGGAGAGATTGCAGCGATGGGTGATATGCCATTGTAGAATAAACCGCGTCGGCCTTTCCGCGCGTCCGGTTTCCTGACTGGTCATGGTTGTGTCCCCGCATGGTGTTGAATCCTTATCTGCCGTCATCATAACAAAGCAAAAAAATGGTGTCAATGAAAAGCCGCCCGGTCATCCGGCCGTGTGTGTTAACAACTGACCCGGCAGAAGAACCGCCGACGTGACGCTTCGCCGTTGAAAACCTGCCGCATTCTCAAATCCG